>JBIPOO010000104.1:0-12844 GCA_044379045.1 Saprospira sp. | reverse complement strand
CCAAAGCCATTTTGGAAACTTTGAAGATAAAAGCAGTCAAAGAACATGATTTCAAAGAAGAAGATCTCAAGAATTTAAATAAATTTAGTCCCGCTGTTCAAAAACTTGTCTTTGATATTGTGGTTTTGGGATATGTTTTGGATGGTAAAATCTCGTCGCGTGAGCAAAAACAGATTGTAGTCCTTAATGAAAAATATGGTTTTGATTTAAAAGTAGACGAACTGCTGGAAAACTCCAGGAACTTTATGAAAGGAAAGGGAGTCGATTTAGTGGGGATTAAATAAAAGCGAAGTTTTTTTATTTTGGTGTCTAAAGACAAATCCAATGAACAAGGGATAACATTTTTATTTAAATTTATATCGCCCTTATTTGCTTTTTCAAAGCCATTGCGCTATATTTGACATTGAAGTAAATATTATGTTAACTTCAATATCTTTTCAAAACCAAACCTTATGGCTGAAAAAGACGAAATAGTCCAACTCAAATCGGGCGGGCCCCAAATGGTGATTACCTATGTCATCAAATCGGGCGATGGCTCCCGCGAAAAAGCTGCCCGAATGAAGGGCTTCAAAAAAGGTGATATCGTTTGCGAATATCAACAGGAAATGCCCAATGGTCAAATGAAAATAGTTACCAATACCTTTAAAGCAGTCTGCCTGAAATATCCTGACGGACGATTTGTAGCAGAACAAGGTGCTGCTAAAGATGATGACGATGACGACGACGACGATGATGATGATGACGATGATGACTGGTAGAAACCAGTTTAGGTATTAGATCCAAAATTCCGAAAATCCGAAAGCTTTCGAATTCGGAATCGGATTCAAGTTGTTAATCTGATTTCTAAATTCTAATTCTGAATTCCAATAATGAGAGTAGGCGACGTAGTTAAACAAAAAGATTCAGGTACCTTAATGACTGTAATACGCCTTTTAGGCGATGGTCACGACGAAGAAGGCAGCGGTAATTTCTTTAAATCGATGGACCGACGCTTCGAAATGCAAGGCTTCGATTTCGGAGATCCTACCTGCGTTTGGTTCGAAGAAACGCTTATGAAGCAGGGTGTATACCATAGTTCCGACCTTGATATTGTAAATATTGCTGTTTCTGCCGCTAAAACTGGTGTAGCGGCTGTGGCCGGAGCCCTTGGTCTCGGAATGGACGAGGAAGCAGATGATGATCTCGACGATTTGGATTTCGAGCTGGATGATCTCGATCTCGACCTGAATGATGATGATTTTGACTTAGGAGACCTCGATCTCGATTTAGGTAATGATCTCGACTTAGGAGACCTCGACCTTGATTTAGGGGATGACCTCGACCTTGACAATCTCGACTTGGGCGATTTAGACCTTGGCGATGATGATTTCGACCTCGACCTGGATTTAGGACTCGATGACAATGACCTTGACTTAGATGGTCTCGACCTTGGTGATGACCTCGGGCTCGATGACTTCGATTTTGGTGACGATGACTTCGACTTAGGAGATAGCAATGATGAGGTCTCAAGTGTTGCCGTTACCCAACCTGAAACTAAAAAAGAGGATGACGGCGATGATGATTTCGACCTCGACCTGGATCTTGATTTCTAATATAACATAAAAAAATCCCGACATTTCGGGATTTTTTTATGCTTTTAATCGGCCAAATTCGGACAAGAATTTTTTTGGATTACCTATCCAAATATATCAAAAAGTCTCACTGGCTCAAGAATCTTTCCATCGGCATCGCAATAAAATATATTAGCCCTTGATGTTCCCTCGGTTATTTTCAGGAATTTTGTATTGCCCAATTTTTTACAAAGTGTTTGATTCATCTCTGGAATAATTTTTTTAAAATTCAGAAAGGGTCTTACGATGGCAGGAATTTTCTTTAATTGTTCCTTTATATCCTTGTCATCCATCAGTTCCTGGGCGGTCATTCTAACGAGATTTTCATCCAATTCATTTCTTAGACTGATATAAGCCAGATTTTTTGAAAGATCGATTTCGACCCACATATAAAGTTGATCGTTCCCAAACTGTTTTTTGCGAAATTTAAGCGATTCGTTTAGTTCCTCCTCGGCTTTTTCAAGCACAGTTCTTATGACCAAAGGATTTTTTAAAGGATTGAACATGCTACCTGATTATTGTCTTTCCATAAAGGATCTGTTGTAAGATTCAATTACTGTTGTCAACAGATTGATAAATTCTTTATCGCTGTTGTCCATTGCGCGTCTTGTCCAAAAAACAGCAGCAGTGCTCAATTCGTACCAGTCATATCCATTTTCGGCAAAGTAATCTGTAAAATCGCGGAAATATTCCTGCATATTAAAACTAGCAGAGGATGGGTCTTTGAATATAAAATTTTTATAATTTTCAATTGCAGCTGTTTTATTGTCCTCATTTTCTATGACATATTCATAAGCATGCATCATCGATTGTAAGTATTTTTTAAATTCTCTGTCATAGAGCGCGCTGCTCATTGCTTTAAATTTTTTATCATTTAGCAGATTGGACAACAGCTTATTTAGTTTTTGTAAAAATTTAGGATTGTATTGTCCAAATTCATTCGATTTGAAATTCATTTCTTTGTTGTGCGGACCTGAAATAAAAACCGGTTCACCAACTATTTTGGCAATAGAGAGCAGGTTTATAATGTTTTTATTAAGATAATATTTCCCCCTAATGCCCAGCTCAGGCGTATAGGTTTCTGCTTTTTCATAATCAAATTCGGGTCCTGCAGACTGCCAATTTTCAACCAAATTAATGGATGCTTTTTTAAATGCTTTAAATTCTTTTTTGGTCTGTGCAAAAAGTAGATTTGCGCTGACTAACAAAAAAGTCAAAAAAGAAATTTTCAGAAGTTTTCTCATGAGATAAGGGGTTTTAAATGTAGTAAAAAATTGTAATTTTGTGTAAAATTAGCAAAACTTAATGAATTAAGCTCAGCATTCAAACGTTTAGTGTTTAGCACACAATCAAAACCAATATGCAGGAAGACAATCATATCAATTCGCCTATTAGCAGGGAAGTGGCTAAATCGAGACTGAGTTATGCCAAGGATAACGATCCCCGATTTAAAAGAATCATTATCAAAGCTATTGAGCGTTTTACAGGAAGGCCAAGAATTGAGAAACTTTATACCGAAATGAAAAGTATGGAGTTGACCCCGCAGAGTATTTGGAAAATTGCGCTCGAAAAATTGAAGATTTATCCTCATTTCAGTCAGGAACAACTCGAAAAAATTCCGCAAAACGGACCAGTGCTTTTTGTAGCGAATCATCCCTTTGGTGTGGTAGATGGTTTACTGCTCGGTTTATTGGCATCCAAGGTCAGACCTCAATTTGGTATTTTAGTGAATGAGGTGCTTTGTACGGAGGAAATGTTTAAGCCTTATTTTCTGCCCATCGACTTCAGAGAGACCAAAGAAGCAATGCAAACCATTATCAATACCCGTAAGGAGACAATTGAAAGGTTAGACAGGGGTGAGGCCATCGCAATTTTTCCATCTGGTGGTGTTGCAACAGCAAAAAATATCATTGGACCTTTGCAGGATCTTGAATGGAAGAGATTTGTGCTGAAATTGATACAAAAGTCCCAGGCAACTGTGGTTCCCATCTTTTTTCACGGACAAAACAGTTTTCTCTTTCAATTGGCTAGCCACATTCATCCAAACTTCAGATTGAGCCTTTTACTGAATGAGGTACGCAACAAAATGAACCGAAATATAGGAATCAGTGTGGGTAATCCTTTAGCTTACGAAGATTTGCTAAAAGTCGGCAAAAATGATGAATTGTTGCATCACCTTCAAAAAATCACCTGGGATTTGCAGCAAGACCCGTTTTACAGTGCCTTCAAGACTAGACGTGGTGCGCTGAAGATGCTAAAGAAGTAATTTAAGACTCGAAGAAAATTCTTGGCACTCTACCACTGATATGTGTCAGGATTTCATAAGGTATTGTTTTTAAAGACTTTGCAAGTAGTTCTATAGGATGCTCCGGGCCAAATACAATGACTTCGTCACCTTCTTTTACATCCATTTCGGTCACATCGGCAAAGCACATATCCATACAAATGTTGCCTACAAGTGGACAAATTTTACCATTGATGAGCACAGTTGCTGCACCATTGCCGGCAGCTCTTATCAATCCATCGGCATAGCCAATTGCCAGGGTTGCAATATTACTATTCCGATTCTGCACACTGTGTCTTCCATAGCCAATTGCAGTTCCTCGATCTACTTTTCGGATTTGTGAAATGACAGTTCTAAGTGTTGCAACGGGTATGAGCTGATCGCTGAGAAAGCCGATTGGATCAATACCATGCAAGCCGATTCCCAAACGTACCATATCGAACTGGCTATCGTTGAATCGGCTTATTCCGGAGGAATTGAGAATATGTTTGATGAGTTTTTTACCGATGTTTTGCTCTAACCCATCAGAAAATAATTTAAAAATATTGATTTGTTCAGCAGTAAAAGCATCATTTTCGGGTTCGTCGGCAGCTGCCAGATGTGAGAATAATGCAACAGTTTCAACAACATCACTGTAAGCATTTAATGTTTCGGAAACTTTATCCAGGTCTTCAGGAGCAAATCCTAAGCGATGCATGCCCGAGTCGAGTTCGATATGTACTTTCAATTTTTTACGGGTTCCAAGCATACGCATTTTTTCCCCGATGGCATTCAGGTATTCAAAGCTGTAAACAGTGGGCTGCAGATCATATTTAAGTAATTCTTCAAAGGTCTCTACTGCTGCATTCATAATCATAATGGGAACTTTGATACCCTTTTTTCTGAGTTCAATGCCTTCATCGGTATAGGCAACCCCCAAATAATCGACCTGATGATACTGAAGCAGTTTCGCAATTTCATAACTGCTGCTCCCATAGGCAAAGGCTTTGACCATCACCATGATTTTGGTTTCGGGATTTAAACGACTTCTGTAAATATTGAAATTGTGCAGTAGTGCATTCAAATCGAGTTCCAGAACTGTATTGTGCGTTCTTTTTCTTAACTTCCTTACAATTCGTTCAAATTCAAAACTTCTCGCGCCCTTAATTAGTATTGTTTCTTTGTTAAAACTTAGCTTGTCGTCGATGTCGTCGAGCAGTGCATTTGTGTCGGGATAAAATTGAGCTTTTGGCAAAAAATTGAAACGATTAGTAGCTTTCATTAAATCGGGCCCAACGGCTATAAATTTATCGATACTGTAATCCTTTAACCAATCGGCCACTGTTTTGTACAATATATCGCTTTTGATACCGCTTTCTGGAATATCTGAAAGAATTAGAGTTTTTGATGACGGGCCGCTTTGCTCATGTTTCTGATCCATAAATTCCAATGCTATTCTCAGTCCGGAAAGGTCATTGTTATAAGTATCGTCTATAATCATGCATTTGTTGAGACCGGCCTTCCATTCCAGTCGCATCGATACCGACTGTTTTAGTTCCTTCATTCTGTTTTGAATTTCGCTAACACCAAAATTCATATCGAGCATCAGCATGCAACAATGAAGTGCATTTTCAAGGGCGGCTGCATTTACAAAGGGAAGACTAATTTTTAATACTTCGTCCGAAAAAATGATTTTTAATTTGGTACTGGAGCTGCTTTTTTCGAGAATACTGACTTTGATATCGGCTGAATCACCGAAACTCCAAGCTAATTTTTTACCTTTAAATACTTTTTGAACCGATTGGTGTACTAATTCGTAATCGGAGCAGTAAATGAGCAGTGATACATCTTTGAATAGAATCAGTTTTTCAAGAATTTTTTCTTCTCTACTACGAAAACCTTCATCATGCGCGGGCCCAATGTTGGTAAAAATGCCAATATCGGGTTTAATAATCTGTTCCAATTTGCCCATTTCATTGGGCTGCGAAATTCCGGCCTCAAAAATTGCAAATTCATGCAATGACTGCATTTGAAGTACCGACAAAGGAACTCCAATCTGAGAGTTGAAACTTTTAGGGCTTTTTACAATAAAATAGTCTTTATGCAATAGTTGGTACAACCATTCTTTAATGATTGTTTTTCCATTACTTCCGGTGATTGCAAGGACTGGAAACCTGAATTTGGCTCGGTGCTGTGCTGCCCATGACTGAAGTACAGCAAGTGGATTACTACAGATTATAAAAGTAGCATCCTGGTATTTTACTTGATCAATCTGTTCGCAAACAACAAAATTTCTTACGCCCTTCTGATATAATTCATCAATATACTGATGACCATTATGCAAAAGACCTTTGAGCGCAAAGAAAATACTTTGTGCAGTGTTACGCAGCTGTCTGCTGTCGATCAGAGGAACTTTATTTTGCCAAAATTTGCTATCGAAATCAAATTGGGTCATATCGACTTTATTTTAAGCAAAGGTAGTTATTATCTTAAATTTTTTTGTTGATATCGATCTAATTAGGATTAAGTTGTAGCATTCAATAAAAGTTTCCATATCTGAAATAAAGAACTTAACATTGCAGCTTAAATGAATTTTTTGATATGAAAAATATAATCCTGCTAAAATTTTGTTGCTGTTTTTTTGTAGCGGCCTGTCAGATTCCGGAAAAAACTGAACCTGAAATTACAAAAAAAGAAGCATTAATCGAAAAGGCAGATAGTTTGCCGCTAGGAGTCAAGCGGCTGATAGAGGCTTATCCGGGCCATTTTGCATCATTCAAAAATAATGAGATTATCTGGAAGGATGGGATAAAAATGCCCTACGATGATTTTAAAAAAGATAAAACCTTTTCACAACTCATCAATGAGGCCGACCTTGAAGATCAGCTTTTGAGCATGCCTTATCCTAAGGGTAAAAATGTGCCCGCGCCAAAACAAAAATCAGATCCCGGTCGTGTAAGATTTGAACCGTTTTTTAAAAAAATGTATGGAGCCAGTGCCGATGAAGTTCGTAAAAATTTAACCACAATCGTTTGGCTTCCAAAAACATTAAACGTAAAGCTGCAAGTTACTACTGTGAATGATATTCACTTGAAATTGCAGAACATTTCAAGTCGTTTGGATACGCTGCCACATTTGCACAAGTATGTTAAAAATCCCGGCGGCACTTTCAATTGGCGAAATATTGCTGGAACCAACAGACTGAGTATGCACAGTTTTGGGATGACGATAGATGTAAATGTTGAATTCTCGGATTATTGGCGCTGGGCCATCAAAGCGGAGGAAGATGACGGTTCGCGTGTGATTGAATATAAAAACCGCATTCCAATGGAATTGGTAACAATATTTGAAGAACAAGGTTTTATCTGGGGCGGGAAATGGTACCATTTCGACACCATGCATTTCGAGTACCGTCCGGAATTGTTGATGGATTAGAAAACGGTGTTCTTTAGAAGCACTCGATAAAAGTTAACACCTTTAAGATACTGCTTGATCTGTAAACGCTGATCTATACCGCTGTTCAACCGCTCAATCTCTGCCTGGTCGAAGCTCCAGGGTCTGAAATCAAAGAGGGCAGGGGAGAGTTTCATATAAAAGGAACTGTTCCCGGGTGATTTTTTGATGGCAGGAATCACAATTACATCGCCCAAGGCTTGACGAATACTTGTCTGTAGGGCTTCAAAGGAATATCCCTCGTTGGGACTTAAATTTCTTTTTTTGCTATTTTCCTCCCAATTGAAGGACATATCCTTAAATTCTGTATATACCATTGATTTAAAAGCATTTATGTCGGTATCTGGTGGTAGCAGCCATCTTACTTCCGTTCCACTACCTTCCATTTTTATTATTTCCATTTCAATGTCGAACATGTCTGACAGAAGTTCATCATTTTTAATTCTAGATTTGATGAGTGGATTGAAAAAGTATGGATTGCAAAATAAAAGTCTGTCTGTAAAGTTTAATTCCGGAACCAAGGTTGCAAGTAAATCTTTGGATGCTTTACCTTGTGTTCTGACAGAACGTTTTTTAAGCGTCAGGTTTTCCAATTTCTTTTTAAGCAAATCGGGTGGATAGCCCTTCATAAGAAGGGAAATTGCATGCTTCTCGGAGGTGCAAAGTGCTGCTATCGGTCTATTCAATCCGAGGCAACTGCCATCGTGAATATGACTTTCGGTGTTTAAAACGAACTCAAATTCAAGTCCTTCATTGTATAATAAATTTGCCAGAAGTTCATGGCTGCTCTTTTTATCCTTGTTGTTTACTAATGCAAGATAGACAGAGCGTTGAGGGATTTTATCTTCATTTGCAACCGATTCCAGTGCTTCGAGTATGGCCATAGCCGATGCTTTACTCTCCATAACGCCTGCTCCCCAAATATAACCTGCCGAAATTTTACCCATGAATGGATTGTAAGTCCATTGGGTTAGTTTGTTCAAATCGGGATCCTTGACATTGATTTCTGCAATCAGTAAAATGGGTTTTAGTCGGCTGTTTCGACCTTTCCAACGATAAAGAACAGAATTGGATCCAAAACTGATTACATTAACTGCTGCATCGCTGTGAAATTCAGGAAAGGCATCTCTTAAAAATTCAGGAAATTTTTTCTCAGCACCAATAAAAATTGAATCGATTGGATTGTTGACCAAAGGAATACGTATGGATGCCCCAAGTCGAGCGATAGCAAGGCTATCGTTGAATTTTCCGGGTTCTACAGGCTTTATATTCAGCTGTTTTGAATACACTGTCATTGTATTGTAAAGGGCAATAATACCCAATACAAGAAATACAAAAACAATAATCATCAAAAACAATTTGCGCATAAACTGGTGCTTTCCTGCAAATATACTTAACAAAAATATAATAACAGAGAAAAAAAGTCAAGATGCTAGATAGTATGCTTTGTAAAGAATTTTTCAATAAGCTTAGTATCCTATTGTTTCATTTCTTTAATCCATTGGCTAATTAGTTCAACCCCTTCTTTATGAACCAGTTTTCGGGCAATTTCGGGCATCATAATACCCGGGTCGGTGGAGTGAATCCTGTAAAGTAAAATGGATTTTTCAGGATTACCGGGTTCAATATCATAATCAAAGCCACCCGATCCACGACCTGCCGCTACAGGAGTTTTATAGATTCCAAGTGCAGTTTTGTTGGCTTCATAATAGCTGAGGTAAAGTCCGGAGGTGTTGCCCGGACCCTCAGGCCTGTGGCAGTGTGCGCAGTTAATATCGAGCCAGGCTCTTGCTCTTTGGTCGAGACTGCCCGATTGTGGATCGTTCCAGACAGCGATTTTGTCAACCTGATTCAAATCTTCAGGAGCTGAAGCTAAAATTCCGATTTTCCCCCAGTGCAACAATTGATTTTCTGCGCCAGTACTGTAGGTGAGATTTCCATTAAGCTGTCTTGCAGTAGGACCAATGGGTTTTACCTTATTGTTGAAACTGTGGCAGCCTTTACATTGATTTTTATTTGGAATGATATAGTCCAATTTTTGCTTTTTCCCTTTTTCGTCTGTCCAGCTTACTTGTTTAGTATCGCCTGCAAGGTCTAAGACAGCCTCGCTCTGATCCTCATTCCAAATATAAACTAAGTTTTCCCAGCCTCCGCTTTCGTGCACCAGCAGTCGGGTTTCCATTATTTTTCGTCCTTTTTCAGGCTTCCGAAGATCATTGGCATAATAAAAGTTTTTAATCAGCACGGTGCCTACCGGAAAATCAAATACTTCTTTTGCATCAAATTTTACTTTTGTGCCTTTGGGTAGACGAACAAATCTCAGTTTTTGTGCATAATCGGAAAATAAAGGCGTTCTCAATTCATAGGGAGTCAGATCCGATACTGGATTTAAATCAGATAATTTTCCTTCGAAGAATTTCCAATCAGAAAGTTTATCAGGATAAATGTTTAAAGCTTTTTCATCCCCGAACCTGAATGAACTGAAGGATAAACCAATCGCCAATGATATTGCCAGAAAAAATAGGATGTTCAATCTCATTTGAAAATATTTCTGCAGTATTATTACAACATCAGTACCAAAAAAGAATGCTATTGAATAGTTTTCAATTTATTTTTTTTCAGCATCAAATTTCAACGGCTCTTTTTTGCATTGATAAGCCTTCAGGTCTCTTGAGATATGCTTAAAATCATTCGATGCGTCAATCTCTGCAAAGCTTTCATTTAGATTGTCATGAATGCAAATAAGATTTTTTTCGTTTTTAAGCTTTTCGTCTTTGATACCATCGTAGATAATATGCGGTACTTTTTTACCGAATTTTAATTTGAAACGAAACATCAATCCCATTCTACCTTGCATAGTTGATCTGACATTTTTTCTTTCAAAACTATTGTGATGAATGGAAATATCGCTGGGGTAGGGGTAGTAATCAGGGTCTTTGAATGGACTTTCCGTTATATAGTAACTGATGATGCCAACCCCCATAGTGCGGTTGTTTTGGATTTTGTTCTCAAAAACTTCCACATGATTTGTCGCTAAAATAATTACACCGGTACCTGGAGGAACTTTACCAACAATATTCCCTTTGGGTGCAAAGTTTTTGTAATTATTGTCGTGAACATAATTATTAAAAACACGCACATAACCTCCCTTTTTTTGAGGCAGATCGGGCATGTCAAAAACCAGAATGCCTCCGGTATTGTTTACAGCCTCATTGTCGAATACATCGGCATAAAGTGAATTTTCAATTTCGATACCGGCTACATTTTCGATGGCTTTGCAGTTTTTTACAACGATATTACTTGACTGGCCGACATAAATTCCTGCATCGCTGGCACCGCGGGCCACACAATTTTCTATAATTACATTGGTACATTGAACCGGATAAAAGCCATATGCGCCATTTGTCTTTTTGGGTTTACCATTCCAGCGGGTTACAACACGACTAAAAGTGATGCCGTCAACTTTTTGGGTTTTGATACAATCGCCTTTTGAGTCTTCGACAGTCAGATCGCAAATGACAATATTTTTCGAATCGGTTACTTTTATGCCTTCGGCACCTGCGGTCTGCCCCTTGAAGCTAAGAATGGTTTTCTCCATTCCTGCACCTTTAATAACAACATTTTGTTTAGAATCGAGCCAAAGGCTGCTATTCAGGGTAAACTTGCCTGCTTCAATAAAAATGGTGTCGCCCGAATTGGCTGAAATAAATTTATTTTGAAGCTTTTTTTGAATATCGGCCTGCGCAAAAATTTGTGCACTGACAAGCAAAAGAAAGAGATATTTCATATTGCGTTTTAAGGTTAAATTGTATCAAAATTTTCTGAATTTCAAAAATATGGAATTTAAATTAAATCCCCAAAAAAGAAAGCCGCATAAAGCGGCTTTCACAAATGATTATATTTTAATTATTAGTTCGTTTTAACAAAAGTTTTGCTGATTCTTTCGCCATTGGGTGAAATAACCGAGAAATGGTACATGCCTGCAGGCAAATTTTCAACACTGATGCTATTGATACCTTTTTCGAGATCACCCGACCAGATAACTCGGCCTGTAACATCGAAAGCCTGAGCTTTGATCAAAGCCTCTTCGGTATTCAACTGTATGTTTAAAGTACTGCTAGCCGGATTAGGGAAGAGGTTGAAGTCGAAAAGACCTGAGGCATCTTCAAATTGAGCAGTTTCTTCTTTAGGTGTTACTACAGTTTCCTGCTCGGCTTCACGCAAAGTTGTGCTGCTGATAGTTGCTCTCAAAGTATAGCATGCGCTTGAATTGAAAGCGCCGTTGTAGCCAATTACTCTGATGTAGTAAGTGCCGACCGGAGCAGCATTGTAGGTCACCGTTTCGGAAGTAGTGCCACCATTAGCTGAACTGAAAAGTAATGTACCTGCACTATTGTATAGGCCAAGGTCATAATCGGCAGGTAGCCCTGTAAGCGTCACTCTGATATTTCTTGAAGTGCTGGTGTTAGTAAACTTAAACCAGTCGATATCGGTGCTTGTGCCAATTCTTGCGTTGATATTTGTATTTACAGTTATTGTTTTGGCCGTAGCAAGTGTATTGTTTGATTCGTAAGTATCTGAGCAAGTTGTCGCAGCAAGCGTAGTAAAATTGGCACCGGCAACATAAGCACTTGAAGATGCAGAACAGTTGGTTCTAACCTGCCAGTTGTAAACTGTTGAAGCAGAAAGACCTGTTAATGTATAATTTGTTGCAGAAACGGTGTAGGATGTCCATGTGGTTGCTGCTGAAGTTTTAACCTGTAATGTATAAGTTGCTGCTCCCGCGGCTGCATTCCATGAAAGTGTAGCTCCTGAAGTTGTAACCGCCGTAGCAATAAGCGAAGTAGGCGCATTGCAAGTTGTGATAGAGGTTGTAAGGTTTACTGTGTAATCTTCTACCTCGCCATAGTTAACTAAGGTACAAGGACCTGTTACAGCTGCATCGCTCATAACAACACGCATTCTGGTGGTACCAGTAATTGCAGTGGTAGGAACTGTGAAAGTTCCATTTACAGCAGCTGATACAGCCGCTGAAGTGTAAACATTTTCACCGGCATCGTCAAAATCCTTGTCGCCATTGTAATCGATGTAAACTTTGAAATATTCTGAATAAACAGATCCTGAGTAGCCTGGAGTTAAGGTTATTGTAGAAGAAGCACCCTTTGTAAGATTTGTGCTAACGGTTGTAAAATTGCCATAACCACCTGTACTTGCTGTACTTGTTTGGTTGATAGTGCCCAATCTTACATTGGCAATCCACTCAAAGCTGCTATTAGTAGCGTTCGACGAGCAATAACTTGGGGTAGTAGTACCAGTGCCACAACCTGTCGATGTAAGTAAACCAACTCTAAAACCACCAGTTGCAAATAAGGCCTGCATGCGGTTTTTCTGCCCCAATGTGAATAGGTTCATACAAGCATCGTCAGAATAGTCCATATAGTTTTGAACCATATCGACAGTGCCACAAGATACATGACCAGTAGCACAGCCATAGTTAGCAGCATCCGATTCGGGGGTA
>JBIPOO010000349.1:0-3598 GCA_044379045.1 Saprospira sp. | reverse complement strand
GAGATAAGCACTACAGGTAAAAACTGTGTAAACTCTCTGAAACCAACTGAGTCACAAACACAATTTGACACATTGCTGAGAACCCCTGCGAAGCCAACGAAATTGCAATTGAATGCATTGATTTGAACATTTTGTGTCAGTGTTGCTCCTGGAGCTATCGGGCTGTTGATAAATGAAGTTTGTATTGGATTGCCAGTTATATTGCCCAGATTATCAATACAGTAAAAATCAATTCTAAGAGGATTGGTTGCTTGTGTACCATTGTTTTCTACCTCAAAGTTTACTAAATAATTACTGCCCGAGAGCACTACAGGACTTGATAGTCTGAGGTCTGCAATAGGTCTATCTGTCAAAATATTTTGACTAATAAACCCTGTAGAATATTGAACTGTATTACACTGCCCTGATGGTTCCGTGACACAGGAAACAGGCCCGTTAATATCGAAACCCTGAACAGTTATCTGACTTAAACCACAGGCAGGCACCGCTATATCAGATACATCGAAACTATATCTCAATCTTGTTGCATTGGGTAATCCCGACGGTATCTGCAACCTTATTATCTGCTGGCCGCTTGCATTGACAGTAACAGAACTTAGTGAGACGCAGGAGGCCGAGTTGCAGATTAAGCTGCCGCTGACAAATCTTAAACCATTATTCAAAACAATTTCAATGCTTGCAGTTGATCCTGTTACACCGCCAACGATAGTAGTCATAAAATCAATGCTTCTATTTGCACAGTTTGTAGCATTTGCTGCATTGATAAGGTGGTCGGTATAGTATTCGGGTTCTATATCAGTAATTCTGATATTTGGCGAGGTAAAAGGAACATTGCTGCCGATTGATAAAGCGCCGCAGGAGCTGTTTGCAGTTGCAAATACATTAAATGAGCTGTTTGTAGTAAAATTACAGTTAGTCTGCATTTCGAATCGAATACCGATTTGCCTCAACGAACTGTTACCGGCTGCACTAAGCGTGCCCAATATACCACTTGTCAAAGGGTAAGCACTATGACTACTGAGATTATAATTGTAGTTATTACCTGTTTGAATAGCACTAAGTGTTTGCCAATTACCCGATCCTCTTGGATATTCTGCCTGCAAATAAACAGGAAATAAACCATTAGATGCTTGAATAATTAAACGGTTGTTGTACATATTACCTGCCTGAACAGAATTTACAACGTATTCATAAAATCCCGGATTGCATAAGTTTACTGTTCC
The DNA here is from genome assembly GCA_044379045.1 of Saprospira sp. Lineage (GTDB taxonomy): Bacteria > Bacteroidota > Bacteroidia > Chitinophagales > Saprospiraceae > Saprospira. Next base: position 2,375 of record JBIPOO010000349.1, on the reverse strand, counting down.
AACGGGAACAGAGACGCTATTTATGCCAAGCTCTGAAGCAGCAGGGTTGTAACGTAAAAAAATCTGTTCCTGCTGGCAGGAGTAGCTGTTTGGATTTGAGGGAAAAGAGGTACAGTTCCAACCTGCTAAAACCCTAATACTGTCAGGGCTACAATTACTGTAACTAAACCTGAGTCTATAATTTCTGAACTGAGCAGAATTCAGGCCCGCACTACTAAGTTGAAACCAAACTCCACCTGGATAGCTGATAGGAGTAAGTGTTGAAGAAGATGTTAAATCAGTTAATGATATAATATTGTAATTAGAATTGTTTGGAATCGCCAACCAAGTAAATGGAGCAACTCCATTCCCATCATTGCTCAAACTGATGTCGAAAAATTCCTGTATTGCGACTGCCTGAATTTCTCCGGTTAGATTAGAAAGCGATAAATTGCCCTTATTGCTATGATTGATTGGCCTGTTTGCACCGTATAGGTTTCCGCTGTGTACAGCAGGATATGTTGCGGCATTTGCAAAAGCATAGTAATAATCTTTAACAAATATCCTAAATGTTATTGTTTCAGTGGTTCTTGTGGCACAGGTAGGCCTAACTGTTACCGGGATCATTGTCCCATAAGTATTTGTTACAGTGATTTCAAAAGGAAGCCAATTGCCCGGATTTACAAAGGTCAATACGTTTCCGTTTACAGCGCTTGGTGTAAGTGTAAGGCTAGACCCTGCAGTTCCGAAAGATGCCGTATAAATATATGTTGAACTTACATACTCGTAGCCATTTGGCATAACAACCTGAAAAGAATCGATATACATCGCCGGTCTGAATTCATTTTGGTATTTTACACCAGCATTATTGAATCGTCGGGCCAGGTAATTAGTATTTCCACCTAATGAATTATTGGAACATTCAATGGTATTGAAGGTGTTTGTGCCGTTCAGAGAAGTTGTGCCAACCAAATAGCACTCAGGAACAAACTCATTACACCTGATATTATTTCCCGATATAGTATTGTAAAGGTACCATGCAAGACCGCTTTGCGTATCGTTAAACGGGAGTGTATTGGTCTGCACAATGTAACGCGACAGTGTAAAAATACTGTCATTTTGCAATAAACCACCGCTTGGCAGGGCTCCATTTAAATCCCATCCAATTCTTTGACGGCCATTTGTACTGCCTGAATTGAATGCAGTGTTATAGGTTCCACTGCTCAACAAGACACCCGATCTCCATATTTCGACATAAACATTTTGTGCAAGAAGTGGATATGCTGTGCCCTGACTCAGAACCTCGAGTTGCATCCCAAGGTTCGAAGCTGCATTTGATTGAACTGCACTGCCGCTGAGTTGAATGGTGTCGAGAAAAAGCGCCTTACTCAAATCGTAGCTACTTATACTGCTAATGGATTGGCGGCTGGTCATATTTGCATTGGTCCAGCCCAAACAACCATTGGTTCTTCTCAGCGTTGGGACTTGATTTACAGGACCCGAACTGCAGGTTGTGGGACAGTATGTTTGAACAAGGAGACTGCCACAGCTTCTTCTTCCAAAACAAAGACAGGATGTTGCAGGGTTATTAATTTGTACAAAACCATATCTGAGCGTAAAATTTAACGCATTGTTACCTGCCGTGCAATTGTACACTAAATCAATATGTGCAAATCCCAATGCATTACTTGGCGATTGAATCCAAACGGTATCATTCGAAACTGTAAAACTAACAGCTGTTGCTGCGTTAGTTGTGGGGAAATCACCATTTGTCCATGTGGAATTGCCTGCTACTGTTACACCTGCGGGGAGCACAACATACCATCTCCATCGCGTATTAACGGTGTTGAAAGGGCTGGTATTTCCATTAATGCCGGCACTTAAACGTACTGTAAATGGCACTCCCGATACTATATTTGCAGGGGCATAGCCATTTGTTATCATTACATCCTGAGACCAGCCAAGGCTATTTATTCTCAGAGACTGAAAGGCAGTTCTGCAAATGTCATTGTAATTCATAGCACCAGCTATTCCGCTGTTTGTTGCTATTCCCTGTCCGCAGGGTGCATTACAGTTAGGTTGTATCTGAAAATTAATCTGAACAGTATTACCAGGTGCCAAATCATCGAAAAAACCATCGCCATCTATATCTTGAAGACCACCAGGCCCATCAGGATCAAAGCTGAAGAAATTGGCAGTGCCAATACTGAGTATGCCTCCGCTGAAAGTGCTTGGCACTGAATTGCCGTTGATGGTTACATTCCCAAAAAAAGAATAAGAAGCTATCTGTAAAGTTGACAGGGAAGTTCCTTGACTGGTTCCACCTAAGCGTAGTACAACATTATAAGCCGATGCAACCGTATTATTGCCACTGCCCGACCAACTGTAACTGGCCT
>JBIPOO010000103.1:0-12860 GCA_044379045.1 Saprospira sp. | reverse complement strand
ATTTAGAATCGTCTACAGTTCCAAGAAATTCATCTAGTTTCTCATACTCGTGAAAGTTGCCTATTAATATTCCACCCTCATCGTTTTCCTTGAAAGAAATTACTTGTTCGCATGAAAAAATAATAGCTTGGGCTTCTTTAACAGGTATTACACCGAAATAATCATACCCAAAGCGCCCAATTTTTTCAATATTGCCGCAGGCTCTATCGTAATCACATTCAATATAGGGTGAACTCCCCCAACGCCATCCATCGGGTACATTTGCTCCAATGGGCGGCAAAGTACCTCTCCAATCTGCTGCAATTTCAGATGGCAAAGCAATGAGTGGGCCACCTCCTGAGCAAGTTATATTCGAAATCATAATTTTAAGATTTTAGTTTTACTAAAAAATTTTAAATTTTAAAGTGGAGAATTCTAAAAATTATTGCTTTTCTGGATTTAGCCTTTCAAAATAGCCGGTAGAACGATTTTTCCTGACGTTATCCCAATTAAAATATTCACCGTGCATGGCTATATAAACACCCGGAGGAAGCGACTGCGCAAAGGCGAGTGCAGAGCCTAGATTAAAAAATCCATCGGATGACATGCCGAAAGTGTAGGGTATCATTGCACCTGTAATGACGATTGTTTTGTCGGATATTTCATCCGATTTCGCAAGCATTTCGGCTGTTTTAACCATGGTATCGGTACCATGAGTAATGAGAATATGTTTTTCTTTAGCCGATTCACATTGGTGTTGAATGATTCCACGGTCATCATCGGTCATTTCCAGACTGTCGACCATCATCAACGTTCTGACGGTAATATCAAGCGTGGAACGTCCTCTGATAAACATCTCGGGCAAATGAGAGTCTTTAAAAAAGAGTTCGCCTGAGATGAGATTGTATTCTTTATCGAAGGTACCACCGGTGATGAGCGCCAATATCTTTTTTTTCATATGAGATTCAAAATTATCTGATAATTTTATGTAAATGTGGTACTAAAAATCCTACTGCGGCACCTGTCAGATATCCTACAATCACATCACTTGCATAGTGTTTCCCGGCTCTCCAGCGTAAAAATGCTACAGTGGCCGGCACAACTGCGGCAGTAGTCCATACATAAGGTAAGGCTTTTGAACCCGGGTTATAATCGCTGAAAATTTTAGCTGTCATAAAACTCATTGAAGCCGTCACCGATGTATGTCCCGAGAAAAAAGAATAACGGGCATCGCGTTCCAGCTTGTAATGTTCAGGAGTATTTGGGTTGTAAACATAGGGGCGAGTTCTTTTCACCAATACTTTGGTAATGTTGGTCAATCCTGTATTCAATGCCATTGTCTGTGCCCAAATAACGCCAACTTTGCCGTAGTCCTTTCTAATATTTTTATCGAGCAACAAAAGAGTAGGTGCAGCGATGGCTCCATACATGAGCACATCACTTCCTAATGCAGCAGGCCTAGACCAATTATAGGCTGCCGAGCGGTCAAAAGCATTAATCTCCATTCTGTCAAGACTTGCAATAAAGCTTGGTTGCAAAGGCTCCGATTTTTTATCCAGCAGAAAATAGGCAAAATTTAGTCCCAGTCCGGCAGTTGCAAGTGGAACATCAAATTTGTAGGTCAATGCATATGATACAAAACTATTTTGAGCCTTCAGACTACAAAAATTCAAAGCTAAGCAGATTAGTAACAGTGGTAAAATCTTCATGAGATTAATTTTTTGAGAAAATCATTACCAAAGCAATAATTAGAGCCAAGATAAAAATAACCAATAACGCAACTTTGATAGCAGAAATTGGTTTCTGTCCTTTGATTTTACCAGTCTGACCATTTACTGCAAACTGATAAGGCTTACCATTGTACTGATAAGTACACAACCAGACCGGGAGAATAATATGTTTGAAAGACTGTTCGTAAAAGTCGGCATCGATTGACAGGTTGCGGTGGGTATCGCCACCGATTTCCCTTCTAGCGCGCTCGCGTAGCCTGTCAGTCATAATATCTTCAGCTTTATTATAGCCTTCTTTTACATCTAGACTGTATATTTCAGCTTCCCATCCAACCATCAGTTCGGGATTGTGGTTACTGAGTTCTTCGAGTCTGTAGGGATAAATGTTGGATATTATCTTCTCGGGCAAACCTTTCGAAGCAACAATGAGCACATCATCAAAAAACTCATTAAAACAGCCACTTCTCCATTCCCAGCGGGTTTTACGAACCTCCTTACTTACGTAATTACCATTTTCATAAACCTGTTCAGTTTCATAGTAGTAATAGCCTGCTTCGCCCGACCATTCTGTATAAGTTTGTGAATCGTAGGTCCAAAAGGGCACGTAGATTCCATGTAAATCACCAAGTGCAGCAAGTTGTTTCAGTTTGTTTGGATGAAACCAACCTTTACTGATCCATTCTTTAAATTTAGCAACAGCCTGCTTTTTTCCGATTTTGAATGCTACAATTCCCTGAGGTTGAATAATATTCTGATCAAAAGCTTTCTCATTCACCTTTTCCGAACCACAGAAATTGCAACGTACAGAAACCTCTGTTTCATCAATCATCAGTTTTGACCCACAGCCTTGACAGTCAATTACCTTTTTCCCACTTTCTTTGGGGACATACTTAGTTTTGAGACTTTCGGCCAACGCCAGGGATTGCTCCTTGATTAGATTATTTGCTTTATCGTAATCTCTTTCGAAACCGCAGTGCCCGCAGGCAATTTTTTGCTTATCAGCAGAATAAGTCAACTGACTGCTACAGGTAGGGCAGGGCAGTTTTACGATACTTTGTTTGACATTTTCGTTGTTGGATAACATGGCGATTTTTATTTATAGTACGAGAAGTTAGAAGTGTATCATGTATCAGGTATCAGGACTTTTTTTAAGACTGAAGTTGGAAATCTGAATTTAGTAGATTTATCTTTCCTCTTTTAGTCAAGCTTTCACTGCGTGGAGCTTGGCATAGCCTCGGTTCCTCTACTAAAATTCCGAGCTCGTTCGCTATTTATTTTAACAAAGGCTAAATCCGTTTGGAAAAATTCGTTAAACGGAACTTAGTTTCTTTGAATTGAAAGATGAATTACTGCATCGCTAATTTTCATCTCGTTTGAAGAACGAGACTATTTTCATCTCGTTTGTAGAACGAGACAAATTATTGTCATCTTTCATCTTTCACCCTAATAATACATGTATCGTCTCACCTTAGCTGCATATTTCGCCAAACGGATTACCTGACGCGTGTAGCCATATTCATTATCGTACCAGATGTAGACCGTCAACTGTTTACCATCTTTCGACAGTTTTGTTGCAGGAGCATCATAAACCGAACAAGCAAGGGCTCCAATGACATCCGAAGATACAAATTCTTTTGAAGATGAGTACATAATCTGCTCAAATAAATCACCGAAAAGCGCTGCATTTCTCATGATTTCATTTACTTCATCGAGGGTTGTTTCACGATTTAACTGCAGGGTCATGATTGCCAAAGATCCATCAGGAATTGGTACACGTATGGAAGAACCTGTAATTTTACCGGCAAGTTCGGGCAAAACTTCGTTCAGTGCAGAACTTGCACCCGATGAGGTGATGACCATATTGGTTGCCGCACCACGACCGCGACGTTCTTTTTTGTGGTAATTGTCCAATAAGTTTTGAGAGCTGGTATAGGCATGTACCGTTTCCATATGACCCTGATGAATTCCTAATTTGTCGTTCAACACCTTTAGAATAGGCGCGATGGCATTGGTAGTACAAGATGCCGCACAGAAAACACGGTCCTCTTCATTTTCCAGATTTAGACTATTATGATTGATACCATAAACAATGTTTCTGATTTCTTTTCCGGGAGCAGTGAATAACACTCTGTCGATGCCCGGACGTAAATGTCTGCTTAATCCATTTCTGTCGGTCCAAACACCGGAGCTGTCAATCAACAAAGCATTATGAATTCCATACTCGGTATAATCGATATCTTCGGGCTGTTCGGCAAAAATCATCTGCACACGGCAGGAATTGATAATGAGCTGATTATCTTCGGGTACAATTTCAACGATACCGCGCAATTTACCGTGGATTGAATCTTTACGCAAAAGCGAGGCACGTTTTGTAAGTTCTTCCTCATGGTCCTCTCCTGCTTTGCGAGGGCGAACTACTATAGCACGCAGACGCAACTGCTCGCCACGACCCATCAGTTCTGTAATAATGCGTACTGCCAGACGACCGATACGGCCAAAACCATAAATAACAACATCTTTTGGCTTCACCTGCTTTGCTGCCTTAGCCTCGGCGCCGATAATATGCTTCAATTCAGAAGCTACAAATTCAGCAACACTCAGGCTGCCTTCCTGATTCAACCACTTTGTCTGGAGTGAACCAATATCGATACGGGCGGGAGCCATATCCAATGCTGCAATGGCCTGAGTGATTTCGAGACTGGTTTTTACAGATATTGGTTTGTTGACATAATTGGTGGCAAAAAGATGATCGTTCAGGACCTCACTTGGGCGACTATCGTGAATATCGCGACGGAAAATTACAATTTCAATTGAACGGTCGAAACGAAGTTCTCCAACAAGTTTTTGAAGTTCTAGTGCAGTTTTTTCATCTTCGCGCCAAGCGCTCAAATGCTGCTCAAATTGCGATTCTACATTTTGTAAGTTCATGTTTATATAGTTCTTATGTGTATTAAAAAAGTGGCACAAATCTCTGTAAAAAAAATGATATTGTCTAAAGATTTTTGAAGCTTGTCAACAGTTTGAAGAATTTTCTTTTGGACAAAGCAATTTTTGTAAAGATTATCAATTTATTGTTCTGCAAAATTGACAAAGACCTTATTCTACAACAAAAGCAGCTTTATCATATTTCAACCTGATACTTTTTAAGGCATTGTTCAAATCGGAAACCTGGCCTTCAATTACAACCGACACCCTTACTTTACCACTTTTGAATTGCTTTGTCAGAACTTTATAGCCATCACGTTTTAAAAGTTTTTCAATCTTAGCAGCATTTTCAAATCCACCATAGGTTCCAACTGCAATGAGAAATGATTTGATCTCAATTTCTGATTCAGACTTTTCAGGCTCAGTATCAGCTTCCGTATGCTCTATTGAATCAGCCTTCACTGTTGAATCTGTTTTTATGGTCACAGAGTTATTTTCGCCACTTTTGGGAACGATCTCAGCCTTCTTTTTATTTGTTAAAAAAAACGTTGAGATAACAAGCGAAACCACAATTATCGAAGCAATCAATATCCTGTAGACTAAAACTTTAGATTTATTGGTTTTTGGTTTGATAGCTTGTTCAACTTTGGATATTTTTCTGTTGATGGGAACTGCATCAATTGTTGCTGCATTCAGGTCAATACTTTCTGATTTAAACTTGATGGAATCTGATTCAATGTAAAAAGTACCCAATCCGGGAACATAAATTTCCTTCTGCTCAAAAATTTTTAGCAAAAGATTTTTTTTGTATTTCTGCAATAGCTCTGCTGCTGTTTCAAAACTCAATGCTTCGGCATTAGAAATATAATGCAAAAAACTGTCAGATTTATCCTCTTGTATTGCATCGTCAAAATTGAGAAAAAAATGCGGTGGTCTAATTATATTTGCCGTTCGGTCAAGTACTGCAGGCAGGTAATCTTTTGATAATTTACCAAAGCCAGGTATGATAACCGAATCGGAAATTGAAATAAAATCTGCGATGAGCTTGCTGATATCGGGCATTTCAAAATTAGTTTAGGGATACTTTGCGTTTATAAGTGTACAAATTTAGAATTTTTTTCAAAAAAAAGACCCCTTCGGCATGAAGAGGTCAAAATTCATTGATGTTTACAAATTGCTAAAGCTTGATAAACTTTGAAGCCATTCTGCCATTTTCACCTATAAATTCTATAATATAAGCAGCAGAAGGAAGAACAGTTACATCAATTTCGAGATCGTTGCCCACATAATTATAAGTTCCTACCGTATTTCCATCGATCGATTTGATTAAAACCAATCCGTTCTGAAAATTGTCAATTCTGAAACGCAATAGTCCATTTGTTGGATTTGGCCATAGATTAAAACTGCTGAATTTATTTTGTTCAACATTGAGCAAAAGCGGAAGCTCTTGTCCATATTGGCTGAAAAATCTCCAGATTTCCTTCGATGCGCTAAAATCCTGACAAGTTACTCCGATGATATAGCTCGCACCCGGCCAGGTATGTGCCCCATTGATAACCTTGTAAAATTCAACAGCTGCACTGCTATCGCCTGGTGCCCAAACATAATGTTCGGCATTTGAATTATCGGTGATTATTGTATTGGGTATACTATCGAAAGTAGATGGTGTTGGGCAATTGTTAAAATTTACCCAGTAATTCACTACCGAATCAATATGCAAAAAACCTGTATTGCCTGCATAGGGTACGGTAGGATCGGCTGTGCCGTGAATCTGCATAACCGGCATTGGCTTCGAAGGATTGCAGTTATTGACTGTTTGTGTTGTCATAGAACCTGTCACAGAGGCAATTGCGGCAAAGCGGTCCGACTGACAAGCCAATTCATAACTCATAAAACCACCATTCGACATTCCGGTAGAATAAACTCGGGTATGATTTACATAATATTGTGCAGAAATACTGTCAATCACCCTTTCCAAAAAGCCAATATCATCTATTGCTGATGGGAAAAAACCTACATTCCAAAACTGAGTAGTGGTAGAACCAGGTTGAAAAGAACCATCAGGATGTACAACGATAAAATCGGCTGTATCGGCAATTGGTTTGAAATCGCCATAAAATGACTGTTGCCAACTGGCCGAACCGTAACCGTGAAGATTCAAAACCAGCGGGAAGGCTTTTACACCATCATAAGAGGCTGGAACATAATAGCTGTAATAACGCATAATTCCATTGTGCGACATTGAATCGGAAAGGCTGCTTTGAGCTTTTGTAAAAAACGCGCCAATAAAGAAAAGGCAGAAAAGTATGATTTTTTTCATGTTAAAAACGTTTGGTTTAGAAAATATTTGATTAAACACCCACAAGGTACAATGTGTTCAGAAAGGTAAATTTAGCATTTAATTTTAAAAAATTTTATAGAATTTACCCACAAAAAAAGACCGAAAGCAAATGCTTCCGGTCTTGTGGTCTCTCGCGGATTCGAACCGCGGACACACGGATTTTCAGTCCGATGCTCTACCAACTGAGCTAAGAAACCTCCTTGTTGGTACCCCTTTTTCAAAGAGCGACACAAATGTAAGGCATTTCGACATAATTCAAAATATTTTAATTGTTTTTTTTAAAAAAAATCTAAAATTTCCTGCAACTTTACAGATAAGTGACCCTGCATTCAATAACAAACCCAATTCAAAAAAACAATGTCAAACTCAAAAAGGCTTGATCAACTGCTCGATATGCTCAGCAAAAGCTATGAGCCCTTTCTCTTATTTGCTGTAGCCAAAGAATATGAAAAAATGCAACAATTGCCCGATGCAGAAGAAAATTATAAAAAGCTACTGACGGACTTTCCAGATTATGTTGGCAGTTATTACCATTATGGTAAATTGATAGAAAAACAAGCCGACTTTGAGCGCGCCATTGAAATTTACAGTTTGGGTATTGCTGTAGCTCAAAAAGCTGGGGACCGGCACGCTCTTTCTGAATTAGCAGAAGCTAAGATGAATTTGGAAGACTAGGCTTAGTTTAAATTAGAAATTAGAAGTGAGAAATTAGAAGGTACTTCTTACTTCTTACTTCTCACTCCTTACTTTAGACTTCAGACTTATTAGTTCTTACTTCAGATTTCAGATTTCTTACTTCTTAATTCAGATTTCAGATTTCTTACTTCTTACTTCAGATTTCAGATTTCTTACTTCAGATTTCAGATTTCTTACTTCAGACTTCAGATTTCTTACTTTAGACTTCAGACTTATTAGTTCTTACTTCAGATTTCAGATTTCTTACTTCTTACTTCCTACTTCTTAATTCAGATTTCAGATTTCTTACTTCTTAATTCAGATTTCAGACTTCTTACTTCTTACTTCAGATTTCTCACTAAATTTCATGCACCTCAAAACCCATAGGGTCCATCAGCAGCATCCTTAACATCACTCTGGCAGTGGCAACTACATCTTTTTTACAATAAACCTCTATTCTTTGCAGATCGTCTAATTCCCAATAGGTTTTGCCTACTTCGCTGCCGTCAATATCATCTTTAGGCGTTGGAATTCCGAAAATACCGCAAAGCAATTTCAAAGATGTATATGCCTTGTAATCTCCAAATCGCCAAAGGTTTAGCGTATCGATAAAATATTCAAGCTCCCAGGGCTTTTTGCCATGAATTTCAAAAAGCTTAGGCAATGGCATATAATGAACAAGCATTCGGCGGCAGATATAAGGAATATCGAATTCTTTGATATTGTGTCCGCAAATAAAATATTTCTTGGGGTCGTTATAACGATTGTTTAATAAATCTGAAAACTCAGTCAAAAGCACTTTTTCATCGTGACCGTAATAGGATTTTACATGAAAATTCAAACCGCCATGCTCTTTGTCGCGACGAAAAGCGCCAACGGAAATACAGACAATTTTACCAAATTCTGAATATATTGCCGACATATCTCTGTAGGAATCAACATCATCGAGTCTTTCATCTTCTGCAACCCTACGCTGAAGTCCAGCGGACTTTATACGCCAAAGCTCCTGCATTTCGGGACTCAAATCTCCGAAGCTGCGATGGCCCGAAACAGTTTCAATGTCCAGAACCAAAACCTTGGTCAAATCTAAATTGGCAATCATGTTGAGTTTTTTAAATGAGTAATCTGCGGCTTTTTTCTTTTCCGAAATGCAGCAGACAAAGTGCAGCGCAGAGAATAGTATGATAAAAACCCTGCAGCATTAAATAACTGAGGTTGGATCTGAACAAAAGAAATATTGATAAAACTGTGACCCCAACAATAATAAACCATGCCCAGAAAGAGATTCCTTTGGCCATTCGGCTGTAACCGCTATATAGCCAGTGACCTGCAATCAAGGGAGGCACAAATTCAATGAGTAGATCAATCCACCAAAATTTTGTACGATCGTAGGGCATTTCCAAAACTCCGATGAATAATACACCTGCATGGGCCAAAGCCGTCGAAGCTGCAAACCAAATTGGCAAAAGCACAAAAGAAATCTTAACCAGATAAGACCAGTTGAGCAGGGCAAAAAATAGCCCGAACAAAGCAGGAACCAATAATTTCGACTCGGGCGACTGAAGAGCTAAAACCTTGTAAGCCTGAAGGACAGCAATTAAAATTGAAAAAAGCGCCATTATACAGGTTCTCAACAAAAGGTGTTTCCAGCCAAATGGTACAAAACCACTCATATTGTCAAGACTTTCCTGATTTTTATTTTGATTACTGCTTTCCATTACTCGTTTACCCTCACAATGTTTTAATTTCGAAATGCAAAGTAGCGGCTTTTTTTTCAATATTTCAAGTTTTAATTTTTGGAAAACTGCTATCTATTGCTTTTAATTTCAATGAAATTAAGAATTTATAATTTTTTTTTAGACATTTGCCAACTTTCAATTAATTTTGAAAACAAATCTTAAGTAGTTCGGTTATCTTTCCAAAGTTAAAGTATGAATATCATCAACACCAAAGATTGGGGTTATCATATACCAGCAGGCAAATTGCTGATTGCAGGTCCATGCAGCGCAGAAACAGAGGAACAGCTTATAAAGACTGCTTTACAACTTTCTGAATTACCAGTTTTTATGCTCAGGGCCGGAATCTGGAAACCAAGAACCCGCCCCAACGCATTTGAAGGTGTGGGCGAGAAAGGACTACCCTGGTTAAACCTTGCATCGAAAACTACCGGGCTGCCTGTTTGCGTTGAGGTTGCAAGTCCCGAACACGTGGAACTTGCTTTGAAATATGAGGTCGATGCACTATGGATTGGGGCACGTAGCACAGCAAACCCTTTTACAGTGCAGGCCATTGCCGATGTCCTTAAAGGATGCGATGTTCCTGTTTTTGTAAAAAATCCTGTTAATCCGGACCTTCAACTTTGGCTTGGTGCAATAGAGCGGATTTACAATGCCGGAATCAAAAGAATTGCGGCAATTCACAGAGGATTTTCCGTTTATGGACAGCACCGTTATCGCAATTTTCCGCAATGGGAAATCCCAATAGAGCTTCGCCGGATTTTGCCAAATATTGAAATTCTTTGCGACCCTTCACACATTGGCGGCAAAAGGGATATGATTTTTGAAATTTCGCAGCATGCATTGAATATGGGATTTGAAGGCCTGATGATTGAATCGCACATCAGTCCCGATGATGCATGGAGCGATGCCGCCCAACAGGTAACCCCACTGCAATTGGGCCAAATCATTGAGCGACTTCAAAAACCTGAACTTTCGAGTGATGATCCAATTTTCAAAAATAAATTAGAAAATCTGAGAAAAAAAATCGACAACCTCGATTTCAAAATTCTGGATTTACTCTCTCAAAGAATGGAACTGGTACGCGAGATCGGCGAATACAAAAAAGAAAACAATATTACGATTTTGCAAATTGAACGTTGGGCTGAAATCTTTGCAAGCCGTATGGAAAAAGCAGAAAAAATGGGCACTGCCCCTGCTTTTATCGAATCGCTTATCAATGCCATCCATCAGGAATCAATTCGTCAGCAGACCGAAATCATTAATACCAAAAAAACCGATAAGGTAAAAAAATAGCATCCTCAGCATTTATTAAGACTTTTCATATCATAAATTTTAGTATTATTGTTGGATTTTTGATTTAAGTCCAAAAGTATGAAAATTTCATTGCTACTCATATTGTTGTCAATGCCGTTCTTTCTAAGACCGGTCAATGCGCAAATGAAATGCCTGAGTGGTGATTGTTCCAATGGAACGGGCAAAGCTGAGTATATTGAAAAAGGTCTTTTTATCGGTAATTTCGAAGGAGTTTTCAAGGATGGAAACTTAAAAAAAGGAAATTTCAGTTTTAGCGACGGCACTTCATACTATGGAGAATGGCATGAAAATAATTTTCATGGATTCGGCATACAAAGTTTTAGCGATGGAAATATAATTGCCGGCCGCTGGCATAAGGGGATGCTCAGTGACAGTATTGAAAACGCTTCGGTGCTGTCAATTCTTAAAAATAATATATCTATTCCTCAAATTTGCGAAGATGGGGATTGTTACCAGTCAATTTCAAAAGCTATAGATTTTAATGGTAATTTCTATAGTGGTGAATTCAAAAACGGCTTGTACGAAGGCTTTGGAGAAATGCTTTTCAAAAATGGTGATTTTTACAAAGGAAACTGGAAAGAAGGCAATTTTCATGGGATAGGCAGCTACTACGACACCAAAAGGCAGCTAAGAAAAGGTGAATGGGAAGATGGGCGCTTTGTGGCAAATCCAACCGAAATTTATGCACTGATAGTTGGCATTGGTGACTACATTAATTTTGAAAAATTGAATTTTACCAAGGGCGATGCTATGGCCTTTTACCGGCATTTAAAATCACCCGCAGGCGGAATGCTCAGCAATGATAATATTCTTTTGTTAACCGACAGAGATGCAAATGCGCTAAAAATCAGAAACAAAATGGCAGATCTCTTTGCCATGGCCGACAGCAATGACCTGGTAATTTTTTACTTTGCCGGACACGGAATTGATGGCGCTTTTCTTCCCGTCGATTACGATGGTTTCAGCAATTATCTCGACCATAATTCGCTCATCAATGCCATGCAGGACAGCGAGGCTAAATATAAAATTATCATAGCCGATGCCTGTCATTCGGGCTCATTTGCTATAAAATATGAGGAGTACCGCAAAAATGGTGATAAATTTCCGCTTACCTCAGTTCGGGGAGGGAAAACAGTGAATGATCGGCTAAAAGATTTTTACGGCAGCTTTTCAAAGGCAAAAAAAGGCTTGGCGGTTATTAGTTCATCTGCTGCTGATGAAATTTCACTGGAGGCCAACAATTTGAAACAGGGCGTGTTCAGTTATTACCTGATTGAAGCCCTCAAGGGTGCAGCCGATAGTGACCAAAACACGATTATCAGTGCCAAAGAGCTTTTCAATTATGTTTTTGAGAAAGTGCATCAATTTACAGCAGGCTATCAAACGCCCAATTTTATGGGGCACACCTTTGGTGAGTCAGATTTTTCTGACATCCCCATTGGCATTTGTGTGCCCGATAAAAACAGCGATTCAGATAAATAGATTTCATTACATTCAAAACTAAAAAAACCTTTATGAACAATCATTTTCAAGACATTCTGAATAAAGCTTTTGAATATGAAAAAGCATTAGAGACCAGTAAAGTTACGATTGAAGAAAATCGAAAACTATGGAATGCCGAAACCAATAACCTCATTTTAGGAACCTTTCAGGGTGTAGCTAAAAATGTTCCCAATCTCAACTGGGAAATCAGAAAAGTTGATGCTATGGAAAATCTGGATATTTTGATGCTTGGATTCAAGAATGAATCGAGCGGCATTGTGGGCCAGGTTCAGGGTGTCTTCAAGTTTTTTGCAAAGGTTAGCGGCAAGCTCATATATTCTCAGGTATATAATGGCGAAGTATATGTGTTGATTGACTATCCGCATGTTGAACATCACGTAGAAAGACAGCAGCCTAAATTTATTGGAAAATTCAGACCAGATGAAATAACGGTAGACCTTGTTCTAAATCACATCAATGAATTTCTGGAGGAAATGCTCAGTTGGGAATCGGGAACGAGGAAGTTGATTGGGTTTTTTAATGGTTGAAAGATTGAAAGATGAAAGATGAAAGATTTTTTCCAAACGGCTTTAGCCTTTGAGAAAAAACAATACCAACGGAGCGCGGTATTTTAATGCCGCAAATAGCGGAAAGATGAAAGATGAAAGATCTAAA
>JBIPOO010000348.1:0-3605 GCA_044379045.1 Saprospira sp. | reverse complement strand
TCAGCTATAGAAAGAACTGGATTTGTATTGAAACTCAAATCTAATGTATTTAACGCTAACAAAAATCCATCAAAGGAGCCATTACTTGTTGTTTTGATTGCCCCCTCAGTCATGCCACCAATAAACAGTATAGTATCTTTTAAGTAACAATATCCTCTGTCTTCATGAGGCGATCCAAATTGTTTACTTGCTAATAAATTCAGATTTTGGTCAAATTTTTGAACAATAATATCAGCTGATTTTTTTGTTGGGTCTGAATTGGTGTTTCCATCGTAGTCACCATATGAATAGCCAACTGCATATATATTGTTATTGTTGTCAATGACTAATTTTCGAAATAAATCAGATCTGGTTGTCCAATTACAGTGTCAGTTTCGTTGAGCAATTCTGTTGGAAAATAGTTTGTCAGGTCTTTGCTGTCGTTGAACTTTTGTTTCGAAAGTTGAACATAGTTTCCGTCGTAAAAATCAATTCTGCTCGGGTATAGGTCTTTGGTGTCCTCAAAGAGTTTGTCCTTTTCCAATCTGAAAATTTCCACGCATTGTTCTCCCATACACATGCCGTAGCAGTGTCCAAAAATAATGTAATCCGATGCACAAATTTTTACATTATCTTTTTTACGGGATGTCAACACAAGGAGAGCAAAACAAGTAGTTATTAAAAAAAATCGAGTCATATTTTAGATTGTATTGTATTAAAAAGTCATTTTTGGTCGGTTGGAATATTTAGGCTGTTTTAAGTGTTGTGTTATTTTTTTCAAACTTTTGAACTAGTTCAATATATGTGCAACACAAAATAAAGAAAAAATCAAAAAATATAATTACCAGTAATAATTGTGATTAAAATATTCTTCCTTTTCTATTCAATCTCAAACCTATTGTAAACTGATTCATTAAATGTCCGCTTGAGATAGCCATTTTGCTCATATTATAGGATTTTAATGAGATAAAAGTACTGGAAATCAAATAAAAATGTTTAAAATTCAAACCAATTGAATATCGAATATCGCCTTGTAACAAAAGGTTTATAGAATTACGAGTTTTTCTTTCGTTAACTAAAGCATAGTTTTGATACTGCAATCCCGGGCCACCCATTATTGTTAGGTTGCTAAAAAATGCCTTTCGAATAACCAAGGTGCCTGAATATCCTATTCCTGCCAATATATAAGCATTGCTTAATCTATTCATTTGGCCAAATTTATCATAACTATTTCTTATTTGATTTGGAATGAATGCATTATCAGAATTCATTCCATTATAATTGGCGCTTAGGTAATACACAAAAGAGGAGGATGATTTTTTTTGCAAGGCACTTCCTTTATATGCAGCAGCGTAAGAAAACTTTCTTTTGTTGGTAAAGTTGATAAAGTTATAATAAACATTTATGGTTTTTAACTTATCATAATTGTAATAGGCCGTACTGTCATTAAAGTTGCTAAGAAAATTTGCTGAATTTTTTTCATAATAACCTGTGAACCAATTTAGCCCAAGCTCAGACACTTTGTTGTCAGCATTAATACCAATAACAAAATTTATAGCCCTTGGCTGCGGTTTTCTTTTGGAGGGTTGATATGGAACACTGTATAAATTTATTGCAATGAATCTTTTTTCATCGGAATAGGAAAATCCAACATTTGTAAGGCTTTCGGCAATTGGATTAAGTGCGGTATTTGTTGTAGAATCTCTTTGAAATTTTTGAGAAATATACAAAGAATGATTATTGTAGTTTTGATACAGTGACCAAAGCGCATTATTGTAATACTTTTTTATGTAGGTACTATCAAAGTAATACTGAGCAGATACAATATTTAAACTGAACAGAAATATTGTAGTATAGCTTATTTTTAAAATATAGTTATGGTATAACATGTTATTTTCCAGTTGTATTAGTCAATAAAAACAAAATTGTATTTTCTATCATGCCCGTTTATTACTTCGTAAATTCCATCTTTTCCAAGTTCTCTTGAACAATTAATAATAGTTCCGTCCCATAGTTTTAAAGTATTATTTCCGTAGCCATAAAAAAGTATTTCGATAGATTCATTGACATATTCAAAATCTTTAATATTGGAATCTTCCACTTCTTCGACAAAGGTATCAACCTCTTTATTGAAGGTTGGAATAATTTTGCCTTCCTGTATAAACATAGGTAAAAAACCTGGAGCAGCAGGTACTTCATGATAAGCATTGCCTGCATATTTTTTATTTGTCCAGTAATGATACCAATTGCCAGCAGGTAGATATACTTTCCAGCTAGTTTTGCCTTTGTAGATATCATCTCTGGCCCCAGCTTCCTTTTCAATTGTGACAGGGGCGCTTAGAATGCGATCGCCCAGCATAAATTGATAATCTTGTTTGATTGCTTCGACATCTTTAGGATAAAGAATAGCTAAACTACGAATTAGTGGCCATCCAAAATCTTCTGCTTGTTGAGCCAAGGTGTATATGTAGGGGAATAGCCTCGCATGTAAACTTGCGTATTTTTTCCATTGTTCAAGTGTTTCATTGTCTTCATCGAAACGCCAGTGATCGCACAAGGGCAATCCTCTGTGCAATCTCATGACAGGTACAAGTGCGCCCATTTCAATCCAACGAAACATCATAAGTTTGTCCATTGGTTTTGTTTTTTCGCAGTTATAAGCGCCAATATCAATTGAGGTATTAGGATGAGCTGAAATTCCTGAAGTGTTTAACCCCACAATTTGTCCTCCAAAGCCGGAAAGGTTATCGTAGGTGGCATTCCGATCACCTGTAAAATGAAATGCAGCATTGGATTGCTGTCCGATAAAACCGCTTCTTGGAAAAATTACAAAATCTTTGCCCGGGTAAGAGGTTTTCCAAAATTCATCAGCATTTTTGGCCCATAACAAAGGAAATTTATTGTGCATGGTTAAACCATATTCTCCATTATGGGATACAGAATTGTAAGCTGTGTACTCGCCAAAGTCATTCATCCAGCCATCTACACCAGATTTAACTGCAAAATCATAGAATTTTTGACGAAACCATTTTAAGGCATCAGGATTTGTAACATCGAGTTGAGACTCTTTCCATACGAAGAACTTAAAAACATAAGGTTTCCCTTTGATGTTTTTAGTGAAATATCCCAGTTTTTTGCCTTCTTCATAGATAGGACTTTTTTTAAATAACATGTTTTTAGGAAAATATGGTAAAAAATACCCAATATGTTTAACCCCATTTTGATGCTGTTTGGCTATCATTTGCTGATAGTCAGGATAACTGTTTTTATTCAGAGTCCATACATCAGATGGCTTGAATATATTCTTATTCCAATACCAGTCTTCTGCCATGATAGCGCTCAAGGGTATCTTATTTTCTCTATTTATTTTTAATACTTTTTCATTTACAACCTGACCACTTTCTTTCGATTGCCAATCAATTGTGGCTGCTGCCCAGACGCCAAAAACCCAGGGTTTGGGCTTCTTATAATTACCAGTGGCTTTTTGATAATTACCTATGATTTCGAGTGGATTTTCTGAAAGAAATAAAGTGGCATCAAATGTATGGCTGTAGTTCGTGATTTTTAGCGCTTCAGGATTTGTTTTGGCAAAATCGAATTCACTAAAATAAAAACTGTTAAGTAAG
>JBIPOO010000102.1:0-12958 GCA_044379045.1 Saprospira sp. | reverse complement strand
AACTGTATGAAGTTTTACAACCTAAGGGGACCTTGTTGCTCTCGACCGATGTTCACCGCTATAAATTTTTGAAAACAATTTTCCGCTTCTTACCGGGTGATATTCTGCACCCTCAGCAACATAGCCTCAAAGACTATCGAAAAATAATCGCTGAGAAAAATCTCGAAATTGATCGGGAAATTTTGATTAAAAGAACTGCCATATTTGATTATTACGCAATAGTACTAAAAAAATCAAACGCTTGAAAAAATCTGTATTATTCACTACTGGCTTGTCGCTGATTGGGGCGCTTTTGCTTGCACTTTGTTTTGTGAACAATTGGGCGTCGATGCTTTGTTTCATTGCACTTGTACCCATGCTGATTGTTGTAAAGAAAAGCAGCTTCCTGCATTCGGCAATTTTCACTCTAATAAATTCAGCTTTGGTTGTTCTTATTATTAGAATTACCAGTGTAGAAATGTCTATTGAAGCATCAATAGGTCAATTTTTAATTTTTGCGCTGCCCTGGATTTTTTATCAGCACATTAGGATAAACCACAATGAAAAACTGGGATACCTTGCACTTGTGAGTGGTTGGATATTTTTAGAATGGGTTGCTGCACAATATTTTGGAAGCTGGACTGGGCTGCAATTGGGACATAGTTTAACAGGCGTTCCTTTTTTGGTAAAATGGTATGGATTCTTAGGCGTAAGTGCTGGTTCTGTATGGATTCTAGCCATTAATATACAGCTCTCGAGAATCATTTTACCCGCTCAGTCTTTTACGAGAAAACATGCTACTATAAATGGCATTCTGGTTATGATGCTGCCTGTTTTGTCTTCTTTTTTTTGGCCAGATGCTGAAAAAAGTGGCAACATCTCGGCAACAACTTTAGATGTGAATGGTAAAATACTACTACTTTCCGAAAACGATAAGAGCCTTTCGGCCAATGAATTAAAATTTGATCATAGAATTTATAATAGTGTTTTCGACACTGTAAAAAATGCCTCTATCGGAGATAAAGAGGGCAAAGAGATTGCTGTAATGTCAAAGAAACTACGGGTTGGTCATATTGGAGGCATCAAAAATCAGCATCTTATAATTGCCGATTTCGAAAACAAGCGAATAGGTCTACTAAATGCTAGTTCAATGCTCAGAGCCGATCTTGTCAGACTTTATGCCCTGGAAAAATGCTCATTTTTAATATGTTACACTGAAGCAGCAAGTATTCCCCGTCAAATTTTAAGGTCGAGGGCTATCGAAAACAATATAGATATCCTCTTTGTGCAAAAAAGTCATTCAAGTTTATTTTTGAAATCGGGTAAAGATATTACTGAAGTCAATGAAATCAAAATTGAAACTAAAAAACCCGGCTTTTTCACCCTTTATGGCGACCTGATAGGAAGATTGTCTATCTTTGTAAGCCTTTGGATGTTATTGGGCAGTATTGTAAAACCATTCAGAAAAAAATAGCGCGATGGATCAACAGCTATCATATCAAAAAAAAGAAGCAAAGCAGGCTAATGAAGACTTTTCTTCGGGCGTAGTTATAATGGCAAAAATCTGCTCAGTGATTTTCCACCCACTGTTGCTTCTGCTCTATAGTTTTATCATTTTGGCATGGTGCAATCCTTATCTATTCGGACGTTCAAAATTTAGCGATGTCTTTGCCGACAAGATAAACAGTATTTTGTTGATTTGGCTTTTGATTTTTTCATTTCTGGTGCCAATCCTTGCTGTCCTTATGATGAAAGGCCTAGGACTCATTAAAGATCTGGTGATGTCTGACAAAACCGATCGAATTGGTCCTTATATAATTGTGGGGCTGCTTTATATTGTCATATTCATGAACATGAAAAATAATAGTGCCATACCCATAGAAATGGCTATATTTTCTTTAGGAGCAACTATCGGAATTTTTGCCGCCTTTGTTATTAACCTTTTTTCGAAAATTAGTATGCATACAGTAGGCATGGGTGGTTTTCTGGCCATGATGATGATCTGTGTGGGACATAGTATTTCAAACAACGATTTTATTTTGATTTTGGCTGTCATTGCTGCCGGCTTGGTTGGCAGTTCAAGATTGATATTAGGGGCACATGAACCGAATGAAATTTACGGGGGCTATGCAATCGGCTTTTTGGCTCAATTTGTGGCATTGAGTTATTTGGCTGGATAAAAATTATAAAAAAAATTATATGTGAGGCAGCGTTTTGTATTTTAAAGGCGTTTATAATACAAAGGTAATTTTTCGCACCGTATTAAATATAAATAAAAGGCAAAAAAGGCAGACTCGGCAAGGTCTGCCTTTTTATTTTTTGTCAGTTCTTGAACAAAATGTTTAGAATGCCTATATTCGCAGATACAAACTCTAATTATGAAAAATACGCTGCTCCTAATTATTTTAATTTTATCAGCTTTTGTCAATTTTTCCTTTGGTCAAAACATCAAAAAGAAAACTGAAAAAAACTATCGTCATCTGAATATTTCAGATAGTGTGCTTAGCGCCCTTAAAACTTATGAATACAATAAAGATGGTGCACTTTTGTCAAAAAATGAATTGTTTTACGGACAACCGTCAGGAACTTTAACCAAAGAAGTCAACGCTCGATTCGACAGCAGCAAAATGATACTCGATGAACATATATATACCTACAAAAATGACCTTAGCGATCATGAAAGATTTAAAACCAAATATTTGATTTATCATGAAAAAGAATCTGAAAGTAAATATATCTGGAGGCAATATTACGATGCGAGTGAAGAGATGGTAAGGGAAGATACGCTAAGCTATGACAAGGCCGGCAATCTGATATACCGAATGGTATTCGACTATAGAGGTAATACCTCACAGGGAGCAGATGAATACATTTATGACAAAAAGAATCGACTCATACGATGGAAATGGTACAGCTACTGGTCAACAGTCAATAAGAAAAGCAAACCTGTAACCAAAAGAGAAAAAAAGCAGGATTACAAATACAAATACAATAAAGCTAACAAACTCGTCAAAGTCAGTGGAAAGCGTTGGAGCACATCAAAACTGGAAACATTCAAATATGATTCCAATGGAAAATTGAATGAATTTGTGCAACTGCAAAGCAAAAAAACAAAAAATTCAAAATCAGAACGGTCGAAAAAAGGCAAGTTCAGTATCAGCGAAGATAAATTGATAAAAAACTATCAAAACGGTTTTCTGACACTCGAAAAACAAATTTCGAATGATAAAGAAATCTACAGAACAGAAATCTGCTACCATAAAGATTCTTTGATTAGTAGTATGGTTCATTATAAAAGGGCTGAAAAAAACTATGAAACTCGTTTTGAGTATGATCAAAATAACAAACCCTTAAAAAAAATTACTCAAAATTATCTCAACAACAAGCCGTATAGCATAGTTACCAGCGTCTACGATAAAAATGAAAACATCATTCTGGAAGAAAAAACATTGAATGGCGAAATTATGAACCGGACTGAACAAAGTTTTGATGAAAAATCGAATCCGAAAAGTATCCGCTTATATATGAAAACCAAAAATGGTATGCAACTGTTTGAATCGGCAGAATATGAATATCAAAGATGAAAGAGTTGAAGAGGAAAGATTTTTTCAATTTGTAAATTTTTAATTCGAAGAAACAAAGTTCGTGTAACGAATGTAACAAGGTACATCGTCAAAAATCTGGTTTCTGATAGTAGGCTGTATAATAACCTCAAAATCTGATAGTCAAAAACTAATAGAAAATATTTCATTTTTGAAGCCTAGCACTTATCTTTGGGAATTACAAGAGAATTATTTCTATGAATTTGAGCTAAAAATTTGATAAACATAAACTTATAAATAATTAGTATGAGCATTATAGAATTGAAAGTACCCGTAATCGGCGAGTCGGTTACAGAAGTTACGCTCTCGAGCTGGCTGAAAGAAAATGGTTCCTATGTAGAACAAGACGAATCGATTTGTGAATTCGAATCGGATAAGGCGACAATTGAAGCTCCAGCCGAAAAGGCAGGGACGCTGATTTGGGTAGCGAATGAGGGCGATGATATTCCAATTGGTGGCGTTTATGCAAAAATCGATACTTCGGCCTCTAAGGGAGAAGCGCCTGCAAAAACTGAAACGACGCAAGTAAAAACTGAAACGCCTGCTGCAGAAGTAAAAGAATCGGTTGACGAATTCAGCTATGCTTATGGTCACCCCTCGCCTGCTGCCAAAAAGCTAATGGATGAGAATGGTATCAATGCAGCCGATGTAAAAGGAAGTGGCAAAGATGGTCGTGTCACCAAAGAAGATGTCCTAAAGGCGATTGAAGCTAAAAAGAAAACACAGGCTGCTCCTGTAAAAGAAGAAAAAACGGCAGCTGTTACTGAAACAAAAGCAGCTCCTAGCACTGGTGGAAAAACATTCAGTCGCAACAAACGCGAAGAAAAGTTATCGCGCATGCGTCGTACCATAGCTACTCGTTTGGTATCTGCCAAAAACGATACTGCCATGCTCACTACTTTCAATGAGATTGACATGACTGGCCTGATGGAATTGCGCAAAAAATATCAGGACGATTTTGTTAAAAAATATGGTGTAAAACTCGGATTCATGTCCTTATTTGCCAAGGCCTGCGCCAAGGTACTTATTGAAATGCCCGAGGTAAATGCTCAACTAACTGAAGATGAAAAGAGTGTAATTTATCACGATTATGCCGATATCTCTTTTGCCATTTCTACGCCAACAGGTCTGGTTGTACCACCTATACAAAATGTTGAATCACTCAACTTTGCTGAAATAGAACTCAAATTGAAAGGCCTGGCCGAAAAAGCTCGCAACGGTTCACTAACCCTGGAAGAAATGAGCGGTGGTACCTTTACGATTACGAACGGTGGTGTATTTGGCTCAATGATGAGTACGCCTATCATCAATCCGCCACAGTCGGCTATTCTTGGCATGCACGCTATTATCGAACGTCCTATTGCGGTTGATGGTCAGGTTCAAATTCGCCCAATGATGTATGTGGCGCTTTCTTACGACCACCGTGTAATCGATGGTAGTTCATCGGTTACTTTCCTGGTTAAAGTAAAACAGCTATTGGAAGATCCTACCAGACTGTTGATGGACTTGTAAATCAGAAATTTAACTAAAATAAAAAAAGTCACTCTTGCCAAAAGCATGAGTGACTTTTTTTGTTGAAAAATTATTAAGAAGTGTATGTTTTAAATATATTTTTTTTAAATTTGAACATTATAACCTATACTAAACCTTTAAAAACCAAAAGCTTTTGTATGAAAAAGATCACTATCTCTCTTCTCTTCTTATGTTGTGCAGTAGTTTTATCTGCGCAGATAATCCATGACAACGGTACGCTTGCCGGCGGTTCAGGACTTGGAGGCATGGTAACACCCGGTATCAGCGGTTTTGGCGGTGCTCCCGTTTCTATGCTTGCTCCTCCCGGCACTACCCTTGGTTCAGGACATCAGATTCTAAATAACAATCGCGTTGCCGAAGATTTTACAGTAAGTTCACCAGTGCAGATTGATTCAATAAGGTTTTTCTCCTATCAGACAAACTCAACGACTACTTCCACTATCAATGACCTAAGAGTAAGGATTTTTAATGGCGCACCAAATGCTGGCGGCACCCTTGTTTATGGAGATACCACTACCAACAGATTGTTCAGCACTTCATTTACAGGCATTTACAGGGTTGCCTCAACTGACACGCTTGGAGTGGCACGTCCTATTATGTCTTCAAGTATTCGTTTTACTAGCCCTCTTGTTCTTAATGCCGGAACCTATTGGATAGAATGGTCACAGGGCGGCACACTAGCTTCGGGACCATGGACTATTGTGCTCAACAGACAGCCAAACCCTGTTACAGGAAATGCCCTTCAGTATCTGGGCTCTGTCTGGCAAAATCTGGTAGATGCCGGATCAACGCTTCAAATGTCAGTGCCTTTTATAGTTTATGGCAACTGTACCTTTCCTGTCAGTTCAAATACGACCAATGCCCTTTGCGGCAGCAACAGCGGCACAGCAACTGTAACACCGGGCGGGGGTTCTGCGCCTTACAGCTATCAGTGGAGCAATGGACAGACCACGGCCACGGCGCAGGGCTATGGAGCAGGCACACATTCTGTAACGGTAACAGATGCCACAGCCTGTAGAAATGTTTCTTCGGTAACCGTAGCAGCATCTTCTATCACAATTACAGCTACATCACAAACCACTAACTCGGCTTGCGGTGCTGCTACGGGTACAGCGACTGCTTCGCCATCTAACGGAACTGCTCCTTATGTTTATGTATGGAGTAACAGCGCCAGCGGACAAACAGCAAGCGGACTTGCAACAGGTAATTACAGTGTTTTAATCATTGATGTCAACGGCTGTCAGGGACAAATTGACAATATTATTGTCAGCAATCCCAATCCACCTTTTATTACCATCGACAGCGTTGCAAATGCGCGCTGTTATAACAGCTCAACTGGCTCAGCTACGGTAACAGGTTCGGGGGGTACAGCTCCATACAGCTATTTATGGTCGAACGGCGCAAGCGGAAGCAGTGTGGCCAATCTACCTGCCGATACCTATAATGTTACTGTAATCGATGCAAACAACTGCAGCAATATCACTACCCTAAATGTCTTTCAACCCGATTCTTTATACGCTTCAACCACAAGTAATGTATCGGTGAGTTGTAACGGCGCTTCCGACGGGGCATTGAGCATTTCAGTTTTTGGCGGAACCACTCCATATACTTATGCCTGGAGCAACGGAGCAAGTGCCACTTCGATTTCGAACTTAGCAGCAGGATCCTACACTTTAAGTATCAGCGATGCCAATGGCTGCCAGCTGATTTATAGTCAGACAATCAACCAACCAACAGCATTAAATGCTGCGCTTTCTCCTACAGCTGCAAGCGCGGCAGGTGCTTCAGATGGCTCGGTGAATAATACTGTCAGTGGCGGAACCACACCTTATACCTACGCATGGAGCAATGGTGCCAGCACACAAAATCTGAGTGGTATTGCTGCCGGAACCTATACACTTACGCTTACCGATGCTAACGGATGTACAGTGATAAAGGATGTAACGGTAGCTGATGGTCCGGTAGCTGTTATATCCTTAGATAAAGAAAATGAACTGACCTTATTCCCGAATCCTGCCGGAGACTTTATTGAGATCCGTTCAAGTGCCGCCATTAATAAATTATGCTTAAAAAGTCTGAATGGAGCAGAAATTAGAAACATCCACGCAAATGGCAACAACAGCATACAGATAAGTCTGACTGAACTCAGCAGCGGTCTTTATTTCCTAACTATTCAATTGGAAAACGGCTCCATATCGAACTATAAGTTTGTAAAGAAATAAGCTATTTTAAATTCAGCTTTTCTAAAAATGAGTCCATTCGAACAATGGGCTCATTTTTTTCCTATTACTTACTTTCTAACATCCACTGCCAGAGTGGTAGTACCTGTATTTTACCCTCGGCAGTTTCGATGGTTTTTTCTTCATCATAGGTAAGTATAAGTGCAGCTTTCAGTTTAAATTCCTTCATTGCCTCTGTTAGCGCCTTGATTTCTCTTTTATATGTTTCAGGGTTATCTAGGCTATAAGCGACCTGAACCAGCAGATTTTCATCTGGTACATAAAAATCAACTTCAGTATTTCTTTTTAGAAAATAAGGACTGAGGCCTCTGCGACGAAGTTCTATATACACTTGATTTTCGAGCAGTTTAGTGTCCTGATCCATCAAAAAAAGCCCTAGAATTCCAGTATCCAAAAAATAATACTTTTTACTGCTTTCTCTTTCAGTAAATTTACTGTGATAATTGCTTAGGGAAGCGATGAGATATGAATTTTCTAAATAACCCAGATAATCGAAAAGCGTATTGCTGCCAATTGCAGCACCTGTTGACTTTATCAGATTTTTTATTCTGCTTACAGATGTTTCATTGTTAACGCTTTCTGCCATTTTTTTAACGAGCAGCCTTAATACATTTACGTTGGAAATACTGTACCTCGCTATTAAATCTCCAAAAAATAGTTTCTGATAGACACTCGATAAGTAATCTCTTTTATTTTCAAAGCGTAAAAGTTCAGGAAATCCACCAAAGTGCAAATAGCCGCTATAGGCCTTTTTTATAGCAAAACGCTCCTCTGTATATTTCGATTTAGCAGAAAAAGGAATCTTCTGAAACTGCAAAAACTCTGTAAATGAGCGTGGCAGAATTTCTTTATTAATAAATCGTCCTCCTAGGGTACTTGCTATTTCTGAACTAAGCATATTGGCATTACTGCCGCTGATGTAGAGTTGATAGCCCTGGTCGGCCAATCGCCTTACAAATTTTTGCCATTGAGGCACATTCTGTATCTCATCAAAAAATAAGATTGGTTTTTTGTCATATAATTCATAATGCGCATCTAAAATCATTTGCAAATCATTACTATCAATTTCTGACAATCGTTCATCTTCAAAATTAATAAATATAATCTGCTCGTAATTTTTGCCTTTGCAAAGTTCTTGAATCACCTGGTATAGGACATAAGACTTTCCAGCCCTTCTCAATCCTGTAAAGATATAATTGGCATGCTGCTCTATCTCTATATTTCTTGGTATGATTTGATTTTTAGCCTAGACAACCACTCTTGTTGGCTAATTATTATTTTTTTGAAAATATCTTTCATTTTATCTCTTTTAAAAGACAAATTTGAGCATTATTATATTATAAAAAAGACATTTAATTCATTTTTTATCTCCCACAAAAGACAAATTAGTAGATTTTTAAAAAGTTTGAATGTTGCTGAAATCAAAAGCAGGAAATTGGATTGAAAAAAACGAACAACAAGGCGCTCAGATTGATTTATTAATTGATAGGGATGATAGTGTCAATTATTCAATGATTTTACAAAAATTATTACATCAAAAAAAGCTGCAAAATCCAGAACAGATTTTGCAGCTTTATAATTTCTACCAAATTTATAAGTCTCTATTTCTTTAGCTCGTTTTGCACAACAGCTTTGTGCCTTATATAAGCAATCAGAACACCTGCTACCACAAAAGGAATGCTCAATATTTGGCCCATGTTCAGTATCGCCTCATCGGAAATACCTTCGTTAATTTTGGTATATTCCAAAATAAATCGGAAAGTGAACATAAGAATCAGAAAGATACCAAAAAGATGTCCGTGTAGTACTTTACCATGTTTCTTCCCATAGTACCAAAACATAAAAGCAAAGGTAGCTAAGTAGGAGATCGCCTCATAGAGCTGTGTCGGATGTCGTGGGTCCATGGGATCACCTTCACTTTTATCCATTAGCTGAAATTGAAAAGCCCAGGGCAGAGTTGTAGGGTCACCCACAATTTCAGAGTTCATAAGATTACCCAAACGGATAAACATACCCGCCAATGGAACCACCACCGCCAGCTTATCGAGGTACCAGTATATCGATTTTTTCTGTCTGTAAGATAATAAAATCAATGCTATAACGATACCTACTGCCCCGCCATGACTTGCCAAACCGCGGAAACCCGTAAATTGAAAACTTGGTTTAAACTGTACAGGCAAAAATATTTCCAGCGGATTTTTTGAGAAATAAGCCCAGTCATAAAAAAGACAATGCCCTAGTCTCGCTCCTATGATTGTACCAACCACCACATAAATAAGAAAGCTATCCAAAAGTTTTGGGTTTTCGCCTTCTTTTACAACCAGGCGATGTATGATGGCATAGCCCAAGATAAAGGCCAATGCAAAAAACAATGAGTAATAACGGATTTCAAAGCTTCCTAAACTAATGAGTACAGGGTCGGGAGCCCAGGGAATATAGTTAAGTATAAAATTCATAATGATTTTAGAGGGCTAAATTTTGCAGTTAACAAGATTGTACGCTGCGAAATTATCAATTTTTTTCGGTACTCAGAAAAAAGGACAATAATTTAGGTCAATTTAAATATCTGTTCTAATGGTATAACATATTATAATCTTTCAATGATTGTGGCAATACCCATACCTCCGCCAATACAAAGCGTTATCAAAGCGGTACCCAAACCTCTGCGTTCAAGTTCGTCGAGCGCGGTGCCCAAGAGGATACAACCTGTAGCACCAAGCGGATGTCCTAGAGCAATTGCGCCGCCGTTTACATTTACTTTTGCATGATCGACAGACATATCCTCCATGAATCGTAAAACCACTGCTGCAAAAGCCTCATTTACTTCGAAAAGATCGATATCTGATGTACGCATGCCTGCTTTTTTCAGTGCTAGTTTCGAAGCAGGGGCTGGCCCTACAAGCATCATAGTGGGATCGGTGCCGTAAGTTGCTACCATACGAATTTTTGCACGGGGGCTAATGCCCATTTTCTCGCCAACGGCCTTACTGCCAATGAGTGCAAGTGCTGCCCCATCTACAATAGCAGAGGAATTACCAGCATGGTGAACATGATTTATTTTTTCTACCTCAGGATAACGGTCAAGCGCAACCGAATCGAATCCGCCAAACTCACCAATGCCTGCAAAAGCGGGTTCTAGTTTTGAAAGGGCTTCCAAAGTTGTATCGGGACGAGGATTTTCATCTCTATCCAATATTGTAAAACCATTTAGATCTTTGACCGGAATGACCGAATTTGCAAAAAATCCGTTTTTAAGTGCTTTGGCAGCGCGCTGTTGCGAAGCCAGGGCAAATCTATCAACATCTTCGCGGCTATACCCATATTTGGTAGCTATCAGATCGGCCGAGATTCCCTGTGGCACAAAATGACCTTTGAGTGCGACTGTAGGGTCCATAGCAATTGCGCCTCCATCGCTGCCCATCTGTACGCGAGACATTGATTCTACGCCGCCTGCCAATATAAGGTTTGAATAACCCGAAGCAATATAAGCGGCTGCCTGATTGACTGCCTCAAGTCCCGATCCACAAAAACGGTTTAGACTTACTCCACAGAGATGTTCGCCATAACCGCTATGCTGTGCGGCAGTTTTGGCGATATTGCCTCCCTGGTCCATAATGGGTGTAACGCAACCCAAAATCATATCTTCTACCAAACCCATATCGAGCGGCAATCGGTTTTTCTGCGCATCTGTAAGCGTGACAATCAACTGCGTGGGTGTTGTGCCTATGAGGGCTCCCTTTTTGTTGCCGCGTCCACGTGGAGTTCTTATGCTGTCATAAATATAAGCTTCCATCTTTTTTGATATTGATTGAAATTGGGGTAAATTCAAAAAGCAAAACAATTAGAATTTCAAAAATACAGCAAATTTATGTGACTGTTGAAATCAAATTGGCAAATTTGAAAAATAAGCACTAATTTTGAAAATCTGTTGAAAATATCTTAAATCTGGATACTAGAATTGGAACATTCGGAAAAAATTATCGACCTACTGCGTAGCGGGGGTGAAGTAAATATTGAACTGTCTTATCATCTGGCCAAATCACAAGAGGCCGGCTCAGAATTTTATTATCTCCTGCAGTTTGGCAGAATGCTGGACTATTTGCGCAGCTTTCAGAATATCGAAATCATTGAGTTTGATTTTAAGGCGCCAAATCCTGAAAAAATTGAGGATACAGAATGTAATATTGGGATGCCGCTCGATAAAGGATTAAAAAGATTTTATAGTCAATGTGATGGCATGTCGATTCAATGGCGTTTTACCAATCCAGATAAAATTAAAAAGCTGATTGACATAGATGGCATGTTCGAAATTCCAGGCATTGAGGAGCTTTACGGAAATAAGCCATCTACAGATATAGTAAATAATTCCTCAATTGTTTTGTTCGGCACTGAAATCAGTAAAGAAGAAATTTGTAAGTATTTTCTTAAATTTGAAGAAAATATTGATTTTGAAGTTCTTGCTTTTACGGGATCTGGTTTTAAACCCAATCCTTTACTGTTTATTAGCGATGAATCGGCTAACTATTTTTTCGATTCCAGGACAATTCATATTCCTGCTTATATCGAATTGCTTTTTCATTGTTGCGGTAGCATTGAGGCGAGGGAAAAACTACTGAGAAAACACAAGGGTTACAAACTTCCAATTGCCCTGCTCGATTCCGATTGGTTCGAACAACACCATCAGCCCGATTTCAGTAGCTATCCACCCACCTATTTTTATCCTGAAACCCTTTTTTATAAAAATGTGGAGTTTTAAATGAACTTAAATTATCAAAATGGAAATATATAATACCGTATCAACTTTACAACAGCATCTGTATCAACAGTCAAGAACGGGAAAAAAAATCGGATTTGTACCCACAATGGGCGCTTTACACGAGGGGCATCTTACACTGATACTCGATGCGATGGAAGAAAATGACATCGTTGTCTGTTCGATTTTTGTAAACCCAACCCAATTTAACGATCCTAATGACTTAAAAAAATATCCCCGACCTATCGAAAAAGATACACAGATGCTGGAATCGGTTGGCTGCCATGTTTTGTTTTTACCCGAAGTGGAGGAAATTTATCCGCCCGAACTTATTGAGCCTGAATTTGATTTGAACGGTCTGGATTTGCCTATGGAAGGTGCAAAGCGTCCCGGCCACTTCAAGGGAGTTGTGCGCGTGGTGTACCGCCTGCTCGATATTGTGAAACCGGACAGTCTGTATATGGGGCAGAAAGATTTTCAGCAATACTCTATTATTGCACAAATGCTAAGGCAGCTGAACTCAGGTATTCGCCTGGTGATGGTGCCAATAGTAAGAGAGAGCGACGGTTTGGCAATGAGTTCGCGTAATGTAAGGCTCAGCAAAGAAGGCAGAGAACTTGCACCAATTCTGCACAAAGTATTGCAGGAAGTAGAATATTATGTCAACAGTCAGCCCTTCCCAATTCCTCATAAAGCAACAGAACTTGCTTTTGATCTGTTTAAACAACACGGCATCGAACAGATAGATTATTTCGAGATTGTTGATGGAAATTCGCTCAAAACACTACACAGTTTTGAGGATAGCCACTTTGCAGTCGTTTGTGCCGTTATTGTAATCGACGGAGTTAGAT
>JBIPOO010000347.1:0-3654 GCA_044379045.1 Saprospira sp. | reverse complement strand
AACTCAGCAGACTGGCACTGCACCGAGTTGGCAACAAAAGTCGACAAGAAGGCATTTTTCCATCAAAAAAACTGCTTCAGTTAAAGGATGAACAGCTAAAAGCTGATTTGCAAAAATTCTTCCTTTCACATTTCAAAACCGATATATTTTATCATTTTGGGCACAGCAGCGAGCTGTCAATGAATGAAGTGTATAATTATTGCAGCCGAATTTTTCAGGAAACTGACAGTACTGAAATATTCTACGATGAATCGGTCAACATGTTGCGTCAACTCTATGAATGTTCCGACCATAATAAAATCAACGACGGAGAATTATATGTAGCACATTTCGAGGATATTGTGTTAAACGATGAGCTAGTCGATGCTATTGGCATATTCAAGGTGGAAACACGAGATAAATTTCTGAAACTCAGACTGGATGATGAAAATGACTGGGAATTGTATTTCGAAGAGGGTACCAATATTGAAAATCTCGACAAGGGCTGTTTGGTTTTTAATACGGCTGCCGAAGAGGGATTCCGCATTGTAAGTGTGGACATGAAAGGCGGCGATGCCAAATATTGGCGCGATGATTTTCTGATGCTGACCCAGATTCACGATGATAATTTTTATACCAAAACCTATCTGAATCTTTGTAAACAGTTTGGCAAAACACAATTCGATGGGGAGGAAAAGCAAGACCAGGTAACTTTTCTGAATAAATCAATCGAATATTTTAACTCGCACGATGCCTTCGATTTTGATGAACTGGCAACCGATCTTTTCGATGAGGATAGAGAAAGGATTGAAACGTTCAGGGAGTACAAAAATAGTTATCAGGAAAAAGAAGGCCTGCTGCCCGAAGAGGAAAGCTTTTTTATTGCTGCGCCATTGGTTAAAAAAGCTGAAAAAAGCTTCCGCAAAATTATTCAGCTCGACAGTTCTGTCGAAATTAAAATCAACAGTTCAACGGTTCATGAAGACGGAACTGTCGAACGTGGTTATGATGCCGAAAAAGGCATGCATTACTACAAAATCTATTTCAACGACGAGCGCTAGTGCAAAAAAGTATAAACAAAAAAGCTGCAACCAATTGAATTGCAGCTTTTTAATTTATATATGTTTCAGAATATTTATTCTAACCGATTATTTTTTTGAAAATACCCAAAAAAACAGAGGCACGTTGTAGTGTCTGACCAATTTTTCTGATGAGCACCCTTGCCGGAGCAGTTTTCGATGACATCTCTTTCAGGGTTTTAATCAGGCGCTGATTTTGTTCTTCATTTCCAACACTGATTCTTACACAGCCATGACAGCCGGCCTGCTCTGAGGCATCGTAAACAAAAATTCGCTCTTCTTCGAGGTAGCTGATAAACTGTTTAGGCTTGTCAACTTTTACTAAAATATAGTTCGAATCGGAATTGTAGATTTCCTGAACAAATCTGAAATCGAGCAGTCGGTTACTGAGCTTTTCACGGGCAGCGATGGTTTCAGATACAATTCTGTCTTTCTGTTCAGGAAGTCGCAGCGCTTTAGCTGCAATTTCCTGTGCTGCGCTGTTCACATTGAAAGGCGCTCTGATACAATTAATGACATCGATGATCTCTGCAGAAGCAAAAAGGGCACCAAGACGAAGGCCGGCCATACCCCAGACATTAGAAAAACTCTGAATGATGATGAGATTAGGATAAGAATCGATGTACTCAATCAGGCTATTTTGCGTATTGTAGCCAATATTAGATTCGTCCACAATTACAATACCGTTAAAATCATCAATCATATCTATCAAATCCAAACCACGCAGTGCAACACCCGAGATTGGATTTGGATTGGCCATGTACAGAATTTTGGTTTGCTCGTTGATATGATGTTTGGCCTGAAAAATAGAGAACTGAAATGCTTCATTGAGTGGCATTTCATCTAAAATAAGTCCATTGAGGGCTGCAAAATGACTGATTCTTTTTTCGAAAGGTGCAAAGGCCAGCACATGATCTTTGCCCTGCTGAGCAAAAATTCTCATCACAAGGTCAATAAGTTCATCCGAGCCATTTCCGAATAGGATTTTTCTGGTCGAAATATTAAGATATTCCGATAATTCCTTTTTCAGAATAGATGCATCTGTATCGGGATAGCGCGAATAATCGGCATCGGTACCAACAGTACCCCATGCACTTTCGTTCTTATCGAGGTCGAGCACATTGAATGCGCCTTTTCGCTTTTGCGATTCCGATTTATTTTTGACATGCAGCATCTTTCTGATATGACGCGGCAGAAAGTCTTGAAGATCAAAGCGGGCTGACATAAAATATTGGTTAGGGGGTTATTAAGACCTAACAGTTTTTACAAAAACCGTGCCTTATTTTTTTAGCATATAATATTTGTCGGCAATCATAAGAATACAGAAAGCTAAACGGTTGGCATCCTGCCTGATAGCACGCTCGGCGTAACGATGCAGGTCGCGGTAAAGCATATCTTCGTGACCCTTATTAGTATTCAAAATTTCTTTTAGTTCTTCGTCTTCTTCCAGCACTTTTTGAACATCATCTGCAGTTGGAAATTCGGTGAGGGAGGCAATACTAGCCAGCTCGTTACCGGAAAGATAAGGACTTTTACGAACAGAGTCGGGCAGTTTGTCGAAGCCAAGCGCCATTTGCTCAGGTTCCTGAAAAAGGGTAAAGAGCGCATCACCGCTAGCGCGTACATAATAAGCACGACCGAGACGACCAACTAAGTCCAGTTTATTTGGATCGATACGGTTGTTTGCATCAATCACCGATTCTCTGATATGAATTTTTTGCACCTCACAAATAACCAGGTGACCGGCACCTCCATTTTCGCCCAAGGTGATGATTTCCTTGACCTTACATTCGAATTGCACAGGAGATTCTTTTACGCGTGGTGCTTTTATAGTATCGGATGGAATGGCTGTGAGACCTGCTTTTTCAAACTCGCTCACGCCAGGTGCATAGTTTACACTGGCAATGGTCATTTGTTTTACAATGTCATAATTGACCACGTTGATAACAACTTCACCGGTTTTCTGAACATTATGTAGGGTATCCTTTGTCGTATTGCCCTGCACCCTACGGTTTGAAGAGAAGACTAGAATAGGCGGATTTGAACTGAAAGCATTGAAAAAGCTGTAGGGCGCTAGATTTGGAACCCCATTTTCATCAATAGTACTAGCAAATGCAATAGGCCTTGGCGCTATAGCACCTACAATAAATTGATGTAAATCCTTGATGTGTAGGTCAGAGGGATTGATACTGCGCATTTCCATTTTTTCCTGCTTTTGTGCTTATTAAAACAATTGCAAATCCGAAAAATTACGGACTGCTATATATATCCAAACAAAAATAATCCAAAATTCAGAGACTAAGGCGAATCGATTGAATTAAAAATGCAAGAAAACAATAAGATTAATAGGAGGATGGTTTATCGCCGATTTTTGATTTGATGGTCTGGACAAGGGTGGGAGATACAGTACGTTGTCCGGCTTTTTTACGTAAGATTTCGCGGAAAGATTTTTCTTTTTGCAAATGATCAAAATGTTCGGGCGATTGCATAACGCTGTCTAAAAACTCGCGTGATTCTTCTTTGCTGAGCGCTCCGTCCAGATACATCACCATGTTGCGCTGGAAGTCTTTTTCGTTAAAACCTTGCATAATTTTAC
>JBIPOO010000101.1:0-13054 GCA_044379045.1 Saprospira sp. | reverse complement strand
TTAGAGATTGTATTCATTTGTACAAAGTATCAGGTATCAGGTATCAAGACCTTCAAAATTGATACAAAGGAAGCAATTTACGTAAGATAGTTAAATACTTGATACCTGATACTAAAAACTAAACAAAAGCATCCCATAAAAATTCAGGGGAGCCGTAACAAAATACTTCGGCAGGCCGTCGAAATCGACATAGCCCTGATTGTAATAATTTGTATTGAGCAGATTATTGACCAGGAAGCGAAATTCCCAGCCGCGAATTCGGTAACTCAGCTGTGCATTAAGGAGCAGATAATCATCCAGACTTACGCTATTGGAAAAATCGATAAAGGAACTGCTCTGATAGCGGGCATCTAGCCCAATGCGGAAACCTTTGAATGTATAAGCAACTGATTGATTAACAATAAACATTGGCGTAAGGATAGGACTGAAACTAATGCCCTGATCTTTTATCCGGCTGTAATTGAAACTGGAAGCATTGGTAAAAAGCAGACCTTTCACAGGTTCATAACTTCCTTGAATCTCAATTCCTGAGCGCAAACTGCGCGCAAAAGCCGAATTTAACGCAAGTGCATTTGGTCCAAACTGACCATTCAATACTATTTCATTCCGAAACTGCATGAGAAAAAGATTGACGCCAACTTGCCAGTTTTTGCCAGCACTGCGATAACCCAATTCCTGATCCAAAACAAATTCGGCATTGCTGATAAAGGTCACAACCTGAAAAATACTGTCAAATAGAGGCTCGTCATTTCCGCCAAAAATATCGGTTCTCGTTGGTTCGCGACCAATTGAACCAATGCTGTAGTAAAGCGTTGAGTTTTTTCTAACATGCAAACTGAGACCGCCACGGGGATTCAGAAAAGACCAGTCAAGATTCATTTTGCTAAATCGTCCACTAAAATCGAAGCGATTATAACGACCTTGAACATCAGCAAAAATATTAAAACTACCAATTTTATAAATTGCCTTTGCGAAAACTGTAGCATCGCTTTTAAAACCGCGGTTTGTGTACATAACACCTAAAGTTGGCTCGGAACCAGTATGACTTCTGGTATAAAAACTTGCCTGCAATCCTGCACTCAAATCGAGATTTCCGATTTTAGTATTGAAATTACTAAAAATACCACTGTAATGAGCGCGAAAAGCAAAATTCATCAGAAAAGGAGGATCGGAACTCCAGAGCGGATTGTTATAGTCGAAATCGTAATTACCATCCAGAAAATTGTAAAAGACTGTGGTCGACAAAGTGCTTCTTGAATTAGGGAAAAATTTATGTTCCAACATTGTCAGACTTTGAAGGAAACGGTCATCTTCGGCATTGGTGTTGGCATTGAAACGTCGGTCAGTTCTGATAAGGCTGTCAGAAACCCCCAACCAGGCCATTTTATTCTGCTGATGTCCGACGAAGCCCGTCAATTTTAGCAATTGTTTCTGTCCAAAAAGCATTCCGCTATAAAAAAGCGATTGAGATGTATTCCCGGAGTGCCGTTTGTAGCCATCGGAATGTAAATGTGTACATCTCAAATAAATGGCTTTGTTTTTTCTCATACCACTCTGATATTCGGCAAATGCACGGTATGAATTGAAAGAACCATAGCCTACACCAAAAGAAGCCCTGGCAGAATCGCTGAGTCCAGGAGAAAAAAATTGCATACTACCTCCATAGCTCGCAGTACCATTTTGGCTAAGTCCTACCCCGCGTTGAATTTGAATCTCAGAAATGGAATTAAGAAAATCGGGATAATTTGAAAAATATGCGCCCTGGTCCTCAGGTTCATTCAGGGGAACACCATTCAAAGTCATGTTGATACGAGTCTGATCAATTCCGCGCAGGCGAATATAAGTATAGCCCTGTGTGTTGCCGGCATCGGAATAAACAGTGACAGATGGACTGAGCTGACTTATAATGTATGATGGCTCTTGCCCTGTATTCAATTGCTCAAACTGATCAGGTCTTATATTCTGGAAAGTTGCCGGTGTTTTTTCTTCTGCTTTGTAAACCGCCGTACCAATAATTATTGTATCTATCTCAATTTCGGGAATATTTATTTGTTGCGCTGTCAAAAAAAGCGGAAAAATTGCAGTCACAAAAATGATCAAATATTTAATCATGGGTTAATTTTTATCCAACAAAAAAATCAAATGGCTTTTAAGCAGAACGAAAAATTTACTCAGATTCCACTCTTCTAATTTTTGCACCCAAGGCATTCAAACGTTGATCGATGTTTTCATAGCCGCGGTCAATCTGGTTAATTTGATGTATGGTGCTCGTCCCCTTAGCCGACATGGCTGCAATGAGCAAGGATACCCCAGCGCGGATATCGGGCGAGGTCATGCTGATGCCACGAAGCGAATACTGACGGTTGAGTCCTATGACTGTGGCGCGATGCGGATCGCAAAGGATAATTTGTGCCCCCATATCTATCAATTTATCGACAAAGAAAAGTCGGCTTTCGAACATTTTCTGGTGAATGAGTACCGAACCGCGAGCCTGTGTTGCAACTACCAGCAGGATACTCATCAGGTCGGGCGGAAAGCCGGGCCATGGAGCATCGTAAACATTCATGATTGAACCGTCGATAAAGGACTGAATTTCATATATATCCTGCTGCGGCACATAAATATCATCGCCGATGACTTCGAAACGGATGCCAAAGCGTGAAAAGGTTGGCAGAATGTTACCGAGCATGTCAACCCGCACGTTTTTAACAGTCAATTCCGACTGAGTCATTGCAGCCATTCCAATAAAAGAGCCGATTTCGATCATATCGGGCAGGCAGCGGTGTCCTGTTCCGTATAGCTCTCCTACCCCTTCCACAACAAGCCGGTTCGAGCCAACGCCGCTGATGCGGGCCCCCATGCTATTAAGCATTTTGCATAATTGCTGCAGATAGGGCTCGCAAGCGGCATTATAAATTGTGGTAACACCCGAAGCCATTGCCGCTGCCATCAGTACATTTGCGGTACCTGTCACCGAAACCTCATCCATCAGGATAAAAGTGCCACGCAGTTTATCGGCCTTGAGGAGAAAGATATTGGATGCTTCTATAAATTCATAATCAACCCCTAGGTATTGTAAGCCATTGAGGTGGGTATCCATGCGTCGGCGGCCAATTTTATCTCCACCGGGTTTTGGAAGAACAGCTTTGCCGAAACGGGCAAGCAGAGGCCCCATAATCATCACCGAACCACGTATTGAACCAGCTTTGCGTGCAAAATCCTCGCTTTGCATATATTCGAGGTCGATATTTTTTGCACAAAAAATATAGGTGTTGTTATCTACCTTTTCCACCTCAACTCCAAGGCCTTCGAGCAGTTTTATGAGAAAAACGACATCGACAATGTTTGGAATGTTTGATATAGTAACCTTTTCGGCCGTAAGCAGTACGGCACAAATCACCTGCAGTGCTTCGTTTTTGGCACCCTGCGGAGTGATGGAGCCACTGAGTTGGGCCCCTCCTTCAACTATAAATGAGGCAGATTTTGACATATCTGTTAAATTATTTTGATGTTATGAATTAAAAAACCGAAAGATATGATTTTTACTGAAAAGAAAATACAATAAATGCCCATACTCTTCGAATAGAATATGGGCATTTATAGCAATTAAACTCATTAACTCTTTCAATTCAAAAAAAGTTCCATATCTTAAAAAAAATATTGAGTATTTTCATCACTTATTATTTTTGATAAAATTTAAACAATTAAGATACAAAAAACTTATTTTCGCAATTGAATTTAATTAAACAATTCTAATATATGTCCCAACAACCCGAACAATCCGGCGGATCGACCGCAAAATGGCTTGCCATTATGGTAGTTATGATTGCAGTAATTATCATTGGTATATGGATTTACAAATGGATTACCTGGATTATTTATGGATTTATAGCCCTTTTGATTGTCATCCCGCTTTTCCTAAACAGAAAATGGGTCTCTAAAATAATTGCCTGGATAAGAGGAACTTATAAAAAACACATGGCATTGGGCATTATCACTACCCTGGGTGCGCTTGCAGCCTTTCTTCCTTTTTCAGCTTTTTTGGTAGGTAAAACCATTTGGGAATATTTTATCGTCAAAAAGAAAAAGAATGGTATTGTCCAAATGCAAGAGCCGGCCGAGTTAAATAATGAAACAAACGACGAATTGCTTTCAAAAGCGGAAGATTTGCTAACGAAAAATATCGATTCTAAATTTCCACCAACAGAACAGTAAGGAAATTTAATGACAAAAGCCTTTGTATTCGGAAAATTTATGCCCTTCCACAATGGTCATCGGGCAATGATTGAATATGCTGCTGAGCATTGCGATGAATTGATCGTGTTGCCCTGTATCAGCGACAAAGAATCCATTTCAGGCAAAATGCGTAAAAAATGGATTGAGCAAACTTTTAAAGGAAGCAGCAAAATAAAGATCAAATTATTGCATTACAAAGAATCGGAATTACCGAATACCTCTGTAACCTCTAATGATGTTTCAAAAATTTGGTCAGAAAAATTCAAAAAAATACTGCCTGAGGTAAATCTGCTTGTTACATCGGAACCCTATGGAGAACTTGTGGCCAGTTTTATGAAAATCCGGCATCTGTGTTTCGATATTTCACGTGCTCAAGTTCCTGTATCGGCTACAAAAATCAGAAACAATCCCTACGAATACTGGGATTTCCTGCCCGATGCAGTAAAGCCTTATTACCAACTAAAAGTTGTGATTTTGGGTACCGAATCGTCAGGCAAAACAACCCTTGCTGAATATTTATCGACTAATTTCAATGCAGCCTTGGTCAGGGAAATGGGCAGAGCACTGATTCCAAATTCTGAAAAATTTGAAATTGGCGACCTGAGAAAAGTTGCAGCGGCTCATCATAAAGAAACGGTACAGGCGATTCAAAGCTTAAAACCGCTTATAGTGATGGACACAGATATTCATATAACACAGTCCTATGCCTTTTACAAATTTGGGCAATACCTGGATCTGCCAAAGCAATGGTATCGGACACAAAAGGCCGATTTATATCTTTATCTGCCTGCAGAAACTCCATATGTGCAAGATGGTACCCGGCTCAAAAATGCAGAACGTAATGAACTGGACCAATGCCATATAAAGACATTAGAAAATTTTGGAATAGGCTATCATGTCCTACCCGCAGATTTTACAGAAAGAAGAAAAAAAGCTGTAGGAGTTATCAATCAGCTACTGTGCCCAGCATCGCCATGAGTCTCCCCGTCTTTGGGTTTTCTGTCGACCCTGAGGTTAATAAACTCTACAATCAGTGAAAATGAAATGGCAAAGTAGAGATAGCTTTTCGGTACAGCTCCTATATGCTCCCCAAACAATTCTGCATGCGAGAGGTGCATACTTTCTGTGATCAACATAAATCCAATCAGGATAAGGAATGAAAGCCCCAGGACCTGTATTGAAGGATTTTTATTTACAAATAATCCGATTGGGAAAGCAAAAAACATCATGATGCCCACAGAGATAACGACTGCTGTTATCA
Source organism: Saprospira sp. (assembly GCA_044379045.1). GTDB lineage: Bacteria > Bacteroidota > Bacteroidia > Chitinophagales > Saprospiraceae > Saprospira. The sequence goes on along the minus strand of JBIPOO010000101.1, from coordinate 7,557 downwards.
TAATAAAAAGCGCACCTGGAATGTCATTGGTCATACCCACAGCTGTCAAAATAGAATCGATGGAGAAAATAAGGTCAATCATCAGAATCTGTATAATGACATTCGTAAAAGATTTTGTGGCCGATTTTTGCATTTGCGCCTCATCGTGACCTTTGAAATTAACCTTTTCGTGAATTTCCTTGGTACTTTTATAAATGAGAAAAATACCGCCCAAAACCAATACTAAGGCCTGACCAGTAATATCGGCTTTGAGAATACCAATGTTGAGCACAAACCATGGTGTTTTCATATGAACCAAAACATTAACGCCCAGCAGTAGTAGAATACGAAGGAACATTGCCAGAAAAAGTCCTATCTGAGTAGCTCTTTTACGTTGATCAGCAGGTAGTTTACCGGTTATGATTGAAATGAAAATAATATTGTCAATTCCCAAAACAATCTCCAGAAAGGTAAGTGTTATCAAGGCAAGCCAGGCTTCACTCGATGTAAGCATTTCCATCATAATAGCGGCAAATATTTATCTAATGTTATAATCGAAATTGTGCAAGTGTCGTAAGCATACAATTGCAATGCAAATTTCATTTTTTTTTCAACATAATTCCAAATATTATCAAAGATTTTGTGTTGAAGACAGGTCTTTCTGTAAAATATTGATCTTTTCGGCTTCTTTTATGGGACCATGCAATTTTACAGGGTCGGATTTTTTTTGCATACCAATAATCAGTACCTGTACAAGGGTAGAAAATGCAATGGCAAAGTAGAGATAGCCCTTAGGGATGGCATGCACCTGGAAATCTCCAATTTTCACATGTGCCAAATGCGAGCCTTCTGCCAAAAGCATAAAGGCAATAAGCAGCAGAAACGAAAGTGCCAACATTTGCACCGATGGATGTTTGTTGATAAATCGACTAATGGCAGCTGCAAAAGTCATCATGGTGAGAATGGAAAAAACAACTCCAAGTATCATGATGGGCATGGCATTGAATCCATTTTTTGTCAGGTCCTGTGTAAGTCCAATAGCCGTCAGGATAGAATCGATAGAAAAAATAAGATTGATGAGAGAAATTTGAATAATAGCATCCCTGAAACCAGCAGTTTTTCTTTTATTCCCCGAATCCTGTTCGTCGTTTCCCTCAAGCTTGTGATGAATTTCCTTGATGGTTTTGTACAACAGGAAAAGACCACCTGCAACCAAAATAAAGCACTGACCGTTTGGGGAAGCAGTAATTCCCCAAAAATCAATTTTAAACCAGGCAACCTGTAAATATTTTAATAAGAGTCCCAAAATAAAAAGTAGAAGGACCTGCATCCCCATTGCAATAAAAAGCCCCGATCTTCTTGCCTTATTTTGTTCCTTTTCACTAAGTTTATTGGCTATAATTGAGATGAAAATAATATTGTCAATCCCAAGGATTATCTCCATAAAAGTAAGGGTAATAAGAGCTACCCAGGCCTGACCCGAGCCTAAAAGTTCAAGAATTGATTCAAACATAACTAGTCTATTTATACGGTTTAATATTCGCTGTCACTACTTTCCAAATCGCCATCTTCATCCGGTTGGGCATATTTCAGTTTAAGATTTTGTTTAAATTGCTCCAGGCGTTGTTTTGCAGCTGCTAACTGGTCTCTATAATCACTGATATTCGATTTTTTCTCGGGCATGCTTTCAATGTGCAGTGAAGTAGTAGGGTAAGCAAATTGTAGGCCCAGCGAAGAAGCTAGTTCCAATATAGAGGCAATGACCTGTTCTTTCCATTTCAATTCCAGTGCCCATTCTTTCGTGTTAAAGAAAATTACAAAAATAATGTCGATGGAAGAAGGCCCAAGGTTATTCAGGTGAATATAAATTTCTTCCTTGTCAACTTCGGGATGTGTAAGCGCAATTTCGCGCAGTCCCTCCACAAAACTTTCCACCAAAAGCGGCGGTGTATGGTAGGCAATATTTAAAGCTGTATTATAACGACGTTGTTTTCTCAAACCCAGATTATTGATGGTTTCATTCATCAGATTTCCATTTGGTATAGAAATGAGCGAAGTATCGAATGTTCTTATTCGGGTGGAACGAAACCCGATATCTTCAATGGTTCCGGTAACAGCGCCTACTGTAATAATATCGCCTATCTTAAATGGCTTGTCGGCATAAATCATCAGTGAGCCGAATAAATTTTTCACCGTTTCCTGCGCAGCAAGTGCTATAGCAAGACCCCCGATAGATAAACCAGCAATCAGCGCAGTAACATTCACATAAAAAATTCCCAGAATCTGTACAAAACCAGCACTGACGATCAATACATTGATTATCCTGGCAACGATTGGTACCATATGCTCATCGGTTGGACTGGGTGTCTGTGCTGTTACAAAGAGCATATAGGAACGAATAAGACTTACTATGCGCAATGCCAGCAAAACAAAAAATACCGTACGGGCCAACCTTAGAAATAATAGAATGTAAAAAACCAAGCCTGTAGGCAGTTGCAGTACTGGTACAAAAACAAAAACCATGTAAGAGACCAGCAGGTAACTCAGAATCCGTCCCAGCCGTTTAACCATTTTTTTATCGAAACGGTCTTTTCCCAGATTAGAATTGGCAATAAGACTTATGATAAAACTGAAAATCCTGGATGTAATGAAATGAATCAGAAAACCGATGGCAACTAATATCAGCATTGTAGTGTACTGCCAAAGCGCCAGACCCAAAACCGGCTGTTGTCCCAACTTTGGCAGCTGATTCAACAGCAGATGCGTTCCGAATGGAAATACTTTTTTATAAATATTAGCGATTTCGCGTTCCGATTCATGTGAGAAATGCCATCTACCAGTCTCTTTGTTTCGTTCCAGGTAAATTTCAGGAAGTTCTTTTTCAAATGGTGTGTAGACGTGTTTTTTACTGATCGAATCAATAAAATTGGCATCTTCCGGAGCCTGACTCAATCGGAATTTTAGTCCCTTACCATCCAAAATCTGTTTCAATTTCAGTGCAAGCTCCCTAGCCTCTTTACTTCTTTTGTAAAAAACCACTGCTGCCCTTGTTGGGTTATTATGTTCGGGCTGCAGATAATAGCTATAGGTAAAAATTGCGTCGTAAGGCGTGAGCAGATTACCAATTGGCTTGCTGTCGTCGTCGCTCTGGGCTTTGGCATACGATAGTGAAATAATACAGCACAGCAGCAACACTGCCGATTTAATTAGTTCAACTGTTTTCATTGGAGATTTTATTTTACGAGTGCAAATATAGAATAATTCCAACTCAGTTGAAAGTGAACAGCGAACTTAAATCTGATTATTTTTTGAATGACAATCTAGCGATCTTATTAGATTTTTGGCAACCTCACCGTAAATGTAGAACCTATGTTTGGCTCTGATTCAACAGCGATAGTTCCCCCAAGTTTTTCAAGAATTTCTTTAACAATGAATAGACCAAGCCCAGAGCCAATACGTCCCGACGAAACTCGGTAAAACATTTCAAAAATTCTCTGATGTTGGTCTTTGGGAATACCAATTCCATTGTCGGATACTATCAATTCAATATATTCGGGAGACTGCCTCGTTTCAAATTTCACAAAGGAAGTTTCGAAACTTGTCTTACTGTATTTAACTGCGTTCGATACCAGGTTTTTTACTACAGTTATAATTCTTTTTTTGTCGGTATAGATTTCTTCAGCGCCAATAATATTGATTTGGAAATCGACCCGATTGTCATCGTAAAATTTCAAATCGGTGTTTATCAATTCAACAACTTCACGAATATTGAATTTTTCGAACTGTACATCGGTGCGTGAATTCTTGGAATATTCCAGTATGTCATAAATTGTCTGATCCAATCTGTCAATGCTACCATTTGCCATTTTGAGGTAATTTTTGACATTTTCGCTAATATCCTCTGTTTCGGAAATAAGTGCTATTAGTCCTTTCACCGACATTAAGGGACTGCGCAAATCGTGCGAAATGCTATATATCAAAAAGTCGAGCTCGGCATTGATTTTATTTTTTTGTTCCTCGAGTCGAACGTTCGAGCGTTCGAGCGCCCGAGTGATTTTGAGTTCGTGAATCAAAATCTTACGGCGATTATTGATCATCAACAAACTAATCAATGCCGAAGAATACAATGGTACCAGACATTTTACTATATATACATCAACTGGAATTGTGCTAATAGTATTGTAAAATATTAGATTGGTAAACAAAGAAAAGACAGCAAAAATCAGCGAGTATTTTATTTTCCAATTAGCTAAGGCCCCTGCACCTACAAATAAAATTGAGTATCCAAAAACATAAATAAGCAAAATGTTTTCGTCGTATGAATTAAGAATATAAGATATGAGTACAGAAAGTAGTACTGATGTAATCAAAAAACATTGAGAACCGTTTAATCCAATTTTTTTTCTAAACAGAATTAAGATTAATGGTATAAAGAGCACTAATAATCGACTTATAAATAAATAAGATATATTCTGCTCAATCAGCATAAAATCGCAAACAAACCAAAATGCTTGCGCAATTGCACCAGCAATAGTTACATTCACCTGGTTTTGATCGGTTTTTGCAACTAATTCCTTTTCTATTTCGGCCTGCTTTACTTCTTGCAGCGTAATATCAATCATAAATTGGTTTTGGTTTTTGCTAAAATCGACCTATAATGTTGTCAATTTGGCTTCTTAGCAATGCAGGGTAAATTTACAGCTTTTTTTAATTTCCGGGCTATTTTTTCTTTTATTACTGAATAAATAAGCTAAATAACAAGTACATTTAGTAAAGATTTTGGACTAAAAATCAAAGTCAAATAATAATAATTTAATTTAAGAGACATTATTGGGGGAGAGTAGCCGAAATTACATCCTTAATTGGATTGCTAGTTTTGGTTAACCCCAAAATTGCTTTGACATCAAACCAAATAAAATAAAACAATCCTACCAAAATAATATGTATAAAATTGGTTCAAGTAAGGTTAAAATTACCATCTATAAGGAACATGCAGGCATGTTGGGTTACGGCCGCCACTTTCACTACATGCGAGGTGTTGAGACCGAGCAGTATGCCCGAGCATTTGTGTTTGAAAACGGAGGTAAAAAATGCGTTTTTGTAGTAGTTGATTATTGTTTTACAACAATTTATCTCAAAAACGGAATAATAGAAAAGCTAAAAAGCGAATATCCACAATTCGGTTATTGCGATGCCAATGTGATGATTACAGGGCAACACACCCACAGTACTGCTGGTGGCTACACACAGCATCTTATTTATAATATGACTACACCGGGTTTCCAGTGGGATGTATATGAACACTATCGAGATGGGATTATTGAGGCAATTGTCCAAGCCGAAAATAATCTGAAAGAGGCAAAAATCACCCTCCACAAAGGCGAATTTGACAAAGATGCAGAGATTGCCTATAACCGATCCATTGGAGCTTACAACCAAAATCCTGAAGTTAAAGATAAGGCAGTTCATAAAACACGCCACCTGGCTGTTGACAGGGTAATGAAACTATTGCGATTCGACCATCCAGATGGGAAGCCTATATCCTCGCTCAATTGGTTTGGTGTGCATACTACCTCAGTCTCGAACCGTTGCGATAAGGTATGCTACGACAATAAGGGTTATGCTGCCGAATTTATGGAAGCATGGCTGCAGGAAGCATATGGCCAGGATGAAAATTGGAGCGCAGGTTTTGCCCAGGATGCTACCGGAGATATCAGTCCAAATTTTGTTTGGATGTCTAAATTGCGGGAATATCGTGGAAAATACAAGGACGATTACGAATCGGCTGCATATAATGGTCGTCTACAATTCGCAAAGGCCAAAGAAATTTTCGAAGAGGCCGCCGAAAAAGGCACAGCAATCAAAGAGGGCATCGACTACATTTTGGCTTATTACGATATGACCAATTTCGAAATATCGGAAGAATTTACCGGCGGCTTGCCAAATCAAAGAACGGGCGATGCATGTATGGGTATGTCCTTCCTGGTAGGAACAACCGATGGACAGGGAACACCAAAAGCAATAGGGACATTTGCAAGCGCCTATCTCAAATCAAGCAGAGAAATTGAAATTCTGACAGCCCGACTGAGCAGAAATAAACAAAAACAGCTCGATGTGCTCAACTTTCACAATGCACAGCGCCCAAAAGCTGTTGCCATGAACCTATCGAAAGGTATGATAGCCGGATCAAAACCGGAAAAACTGCCCATTCCCAGCTTTATAGATCCGCTGGTAAAGTACATGAAGCATGTAATGAAAAAGGGTAAAGGCGTTCGAACACCCTGGGTAGAGGAACGTATGCCACTGCAGATTTTTATATTGGGTCAGTTGGCTATTGTTGGAATCCCGGCCGAAATAACTACCATTGCGGCACAAAGGCTTAGAAATACTATACTTGAAACGCTGAAAAACCGCGGCGTCAGCGAGATTATTTTATCGCCATACGCCAATGGATATGCCGGCTACATTACAACTCCCGAGGAATATAAAACGCAAAGTTATGAAGCTGGGCATACGCTTTTTGGGCGCTGGACACTTCCTGCCTATCAAATGGGATTCAGAGCGCTTGCCAATGAATTACTCAAAGACCCGAGCGAAAGGCGATATTTGGGCGTCGCTTCTGTTATTTTTGAAAAGGATGAGATTTGGGATGGTTTTGAGGATCCTAAAATCAGAGTATATTAACTGTTCCCATCAGTATTAGCAAGAGCCAACGACAGGTACCATAATTTTGAAAACCGAACCCTTATCAAGCACTGATTCCAACACGATTTTTCCGTCGATTTTCGTTAAAACTTCTTTTACAATAAAAAGTCCAAGTCCAGAGCCTGAAATATCTTTGGCATAACGATAAAACATTTCGAAAATCTTTTGATGTTGCTCGGGCGGGATGCCTCTGCCATTATCTTCTACCTGAAATTCAATTTTATCAACATTCTGACACATTTTAAATTTTACAAAAGCATCTGTCGCATCAATACGGCTATATTTAACTGCATTCGATGCAAGGTTTTTTATAATGGTTTTAAAACGCTTTTTATCCCCATAAACCATTTCGGAACCCTCTATTTCGATTTTGAAACTTATTGGTAATTTTGTTAGGAATTTCAAATCGTTGAAAATCTCTTGTACCATTTCTCTCATATCAAAGCTTTCAAATTTGAGCTCAATTTTGGCATTGTTAGCAAAATCGAGAATATCATAAATATTCTGGTCCAATCGGTCAACACTACCTTCTGCCATTTGAAGGTAATTATTACATTCGGGATTTAACTTTTCGAAATCTTTAATGAGCATAAGCAGACCTTTAACAGATAGTATCGGACTACGCAAGTCGTGTGAGATGCTATAAATTAAAAATTCAAGTTCGGCTCTTGTTTTCTCATTCATCAACCTTAGTTCCTTTTCTGTTTGCTCCATTGACCATTTTATGCGTTCTTTTTTCAGTAAGTTAACCACCCTGCTGTTCAAGAGAAAAGCACCTACAAAAATTGCTATTGCCGATGGAAAAACATTGTGAAATATAAAATCGGAAAAAGAAAGATAACCTACTGTTAAGTAAAAAGTTATATCCAATAT
>JBIPOO010000346.1:0-3674 GCA_044379045.1 Saprospira sp. | reverse complement strand
TACAATGCGATAACTGTAGTGCAGATTTAAAGGGTAATTGTTCTCATCAGTGCTCCATGTCGGCTTTGGTAAGACCATACAACGAAAAAGGTTATTATCAGAAATGAATTAAACGTATGGAAATATCCGGTTTTAATTCCTAAAATTATCCCCTATTAAGAAAAACAGTATCTCAGATACCAGAATTTCAATAAAAAGTCACGTTCCAAACCGAATTCTGCCATGAATTATATCAAACTTAAAACTATGTTTATCATAGCCTTATTAGCTATGTACGGCTCAGTACGCGGGCAAAATTTCGACCAGGCAATTGGAGGTCGTTTCGGAACCGATTTTATGTTAACCTACAAAGAGTTTTTTATGTATTATCCAAAGCCTCAACTCGCTTATGAGATAATGGGAGGCTTACAGTTCGATGAAAGGGTTCTGGGCAAAAGGTCTAGTGTTATTCAAACCAATGGATTTGTGCTGCAGGGCATGTGCTATTATCATGTAGATTTGGGCTTCGATACCGGCTTTTCCGGATTTGCAGGACTTGGGCCTTTTATGGGAATTTACACTCCGCAAGGAGAAAAAGTCAGGTTTGGAGGTGGACTTGCTGCAGCTATGGGTGTATCCTTTTCATTCAGGTACATCCCGCTTGATATTTCAATCGATTGGATGCCCATACTTGGTAGTCCAAGAACCAGTATCGCCCGAGGAGGTTTAACACTCAGATACATATTGCCTACACTTTGGCATTAGTACCCAATTCTATCCCTGTCCCAATATCTTATCTTTTATGAAAATTGTCATTATTGGTGCCGGTTTTGGCGGTATTCACCTCGCAAAAAAATTATGTAACTGCAAACATGAGGTTGTCCTGGTCGACAAGAATAATTACCATTGTTTTCAGCCACTGCTTTATCAGGTTGCTACAGCCGGTCTCGAAACCGGAACCATTTCCTACCCTATTCGCAGAATGCTGCAGCGTCATAAAAATTTCAGGTTTTATTGGGCAGAGGTGGTAAATATAGATGTTGAGCAGAAAAAACTGCAGATGAAAACGCCGAGCGAAGACGAATCTATTAATTTCGATGTTTTGGTTCTTGCCACCGGAACCCGAACCAATTATTTCGGATTCGAATCGAAAAAAGGATTATTTATGTCCCTAAAAACGATTCCGGAAGCCTTGAATCTTCGAAGTTATATGCTTCAGAATCTGGAACTGGCGGTCATGGAAGAGTCAAAGGAAAAAAGAGCCGAACTACTGAATATAGCGATTGTTGGTGGCGGTCCTACAGGTGTTGAGCTTGCAGGAGCGCTGGCCGAGATGAAAAAACATATCCTTCCCAAGGATTATCCCGAACTGAATTTGGATGAAATGCATGTAAGTTTGTTCCAACGTGGGGAACGAATTTTGGACATGCTACATCCTTCACTATCGGAAAAAGCACTTAATTACCTTAGAAAAATGGGGGTTTCTGTCTACCTAAAAACAGCGGTAACCGATTATGATGGTGATTTTCTCACGCTGAACGGTACCGAAAAATTTCCGACCGATACTGTAATTTGGGCTGCAGGCGTTAAGGCTGTCTCTCCAAACGGGCTTGAAAAAGCAACAATTTTACCAAATGGCCGTTTGCAGGTAGATGGACAGCTTCGCGTAGTTCCTTATAACAACATTTATGCAATTGGTGATCTTGCCTATATGCCCTGCAATGCTTATCCGAACGGCCATCCACAGGTGGCTCCGGTTGCCATTGATATGGCGAAATATCTGGCAAAGATTTTTAAAAAATCAGAACAGGCTACTAAAGATTTTGTCTACAAACATAAGGGATCCATGGCAGTTGTGGGCAGAAATAAAGCAGTTGTCGATTTACCAAAATTCCGAACCGGAGGATTTCTTGCATGGATCATATGGATGTTTGTGCATATGATGTCGCTGGTGGGTTTCCGAAACAAAACAGCTGCATTCTTCAGCTGGGCTTACAGCTATTTTACTTACGAAAAAGCGCTGCGACTAATTATCAGGCCTTATCGGAGGGAAGATAATTTCTAAGGAAAAAGTTTGAAGGTAGTAGGTAGTCTCGTCTTTACCACGATAAGAAGTCAGAAGAAAATCTGATTTTATTGGCTCTATTCCTGTTTTGCCTATCGGATAAGAACAAGCCGCTCCGTTGGAGCTGAAATAAGCCCCGGGTTAGAAACATGGTCTCCTTTACTACCTAAAAAATCCGAGGTTAAAAGCATCAGATATTTATGCGAAAGTTTCGTCAATCTATGAATATCTGTCTGAACGTAGTTAATCTGTCTGAAATCAGTATTTCTGTTTGCATCTGTCCGATCAGCAATTGACAAAGTCCAAATCTGTGTTTCAATTTTCAATATGCGTTCAATAGGTCACCACGCTGTGGCTTAAATCCTATATCTGCCTGTCGGCTAAGAACAGGCCGTTCCGTTGGAGCTAAAATAAGCCCTGGGTTGAAATAAAGCCGTCTAATTTATAAAAACAGCACAAAAAATTTACTCCTTTTTCTTTCTTAAAGGTTTCTCCTCAACTACAATTTTTTCTTCATTTTTGGAAGCCTCAATCAGGTCCTTGACATATTGAACTGATACATCAGCAGCGTCTGCAATGTCTTGGATTTTAAATTTTCCTTTTCTATAAAGGGATAAAATCATTTTATCGCGATTCTTTTTTTCTCCTTGTTTTTCGCCTTGTTTGAAGGTAAGTGTGTCTTCTAATTTTAAATCGAGTGCCATAAGTTTTGAGATAAAATGTTGAATAAAGCCGTCTAATTTACGGAGTTTTGATAAAACTTCAATCTGATTAACAAATTTTCCCATCAGATTGGTTTCATTTATGATAATTTTTGCTCTTGAAAAAATCATTTCGGCAATTTCTTCTTTGCTTTTATCTTCAAAATCGGAGAGGATTGCCAAAATCAATTCTTCTGGTTTGTCGCTGCTGATAAACTCTTTGTAGGAAAATTCCTGAATGCTGATGAGCTCGAATGTATAGGTAGTTTTACCTGCAACAAAAAAATTTTTCATTTTGGAAATGCCCTCTCCAAAATAAAATACAAATTGATAAACCGGCATCTCATACTTATTCACAAGCATTCCAAAATATTCAACCATACGGAAATGCATTCTAGGGTCATCCTTGCTTTGCGCTTCTGCATGCAATACAAAACTATCTTCCAGATTTTCATACTCAATCTTCCTTAGAAAATCAGTTTTCTTTTCACGGGTGCTTTGCAGCTCGGTGCCAAGTTCTTCGATTTTAATGTAATTGGCATTGATAAATTTTTTGCTAAGAGATAGGTATACAGCGTCCATAATCTCCTTGACGATCTTGTCGTAATGGTTTGGCATGGGGTAAATGGGATTTGATTCGCTGCAAAGATAGAGACGATAAATCAAAAAATCAATTACAAAAACAAATTAGTTCAAATTATTTGATTTTTTAAGTTGAAAGAATGAAAGATCCTAAACAGTACGCTCCGCTGGAGCTGTTATTAGCCCCGGGTTAAAAACCAGGTCTCCTTTGCTACCTAAAAAATCCGAGGTTAAAAGCATCAGATATTTATGCGAAAGTTTCGTCAATCTATGAATATCTGTCTGAACGAAGTTAATCTGTCTGAAATCAGTATTTCTGTTTGCATCTGTCCGATCAGCAATTGACA
>JBIPOO010000100.1:0-13198 GCA_044379045.1 Saprospira sp. | reverse complement strand
GTCATTTCAGGGGTTATAACCACCTGCTCCAAAGGCATTGAAAAATCGGAGGCTAAAGCCGTCCTGATTTTTGCCTATCGGCTAATGGGTACTTAGCGGTCTTTGCGTGAATGTAGATTTGGTCGGTCTTTGCGGCTTTGCGTGAAATAGCTATGTTCGTCATTTCAGGGGTTATAACCACCTGCTCCAAAGGCATTGAAAAATCGGAGGCTAAAGCCGTCCTGATTTTTGCCTATCGGCTAATGGGTACTTAGCGGTCTTTGCGTGAATGTAGATTTGGTCGGTATTTGCGTCTATGCGTGAAATAGCTGGGTTCATAATACGCCTTTCGTCCCGAAGGGATGTAAGGATTATAACTCAATATAAAACAAGGGATTAAAACCCCAATGGGGTGAAATAACTAATCTATCTGCCTGTGCTTTGTTAATTTTTAATAAACATATCGTTTGTAATCATGCCATCCCATCGGGATTGTAATGGTTTTTGTTATCTTTCATCTATAATCATGTCATCCCTTCGGGATTATGAACCACAGGCTCCAGTAGTATTGAAAAATCGGAGGCTAAAGCCGTCCTGATTTTTGCCTATCGGCTAATGGGTACTTTGCGGTCTTTGCGTGAAATAGCCATGTTCGTCATTTCAGGTGTTATAACCCCATTAAATGCGTAAGTCAAAAAAGCTATTTATTTACGATTTAAAGTTATCAGAAAAAACCAAAGAATCACTATATTTGCTGCATCAAAAAACATCAACTAATATGAAAAATATTATTTTTTCTGAACAGGCCCCCGCTCCTATCGGGCCATACAGCCAGGCTGTTGCAGCCAATGGCATGCTTTATATATCGGGGCAAATTCCCATAGATCAGGCAAGTGGAACATTGGTTTCGGGAGATATTGCCAAAGAAACCCGACAAGTAATGGAAAACCTGAAACATATTTTGACTGCTGCCGGAATCAGTTTCGAAGAGGTAGTAAAATGTAGTATTTTTATGACCTCAATGCTGGACTATGCCGCTATCAATACGGTTTATGACGAATATTTTAATGAAAATACAGCACCAGCACGCGAGGCAGTTCAGGTATCGGCGCTGCCAAAAGGTGTGAATGTCGAGATTTCCTGCATTGCTGTTTTGAAATAATTTCCTAATCGAAAATAAATAAATCATAAGATGAGTGTTAAAACTTATATAGCAGAAAACCGTGAGCGATTCCTGAACGAATTGCTCGAATTGTTGCGCATTCCATCGGTCAGTGCCGACTCACGCCACAAAGAGGATATGGCAAAAACTGCAGAATTTCTGAAATCGAAACTCATAGAAATGGGCGCCGACAATGTCGAAATCTGCCCTACTGCCGGTCATCCCATCCTTTATGGTGAGAAAATAGTTGACCCTGCCCTACCCACCGTCCTCGTTTATGGACATTATGATGTGCAACCACCAGATCCACTCGATTTATGGACTTCAGGGCCATTCGATCCGGTTATTAAAAAAACAGAAAGACATCCCGATGGTGCTATCTTTGCACGCGGTGCCTGCGACGACAAAGGACAGATGTATATGCATTTCAAAGCCTTTGAATACATGGCAAAAAACAATGCCTTACATTGCAATGTGAAATTTATGATTGAAGGAGAAGAGGAAGTTGGCTCGCCCAATCTCGGCCCCTTTATCATAGAAAATAAAGAAAAACTCAAATGTGATGTCATTTTGATATCCGATACTTCGATGATTGCCAATGACGTACCTTCTATCACCTCGGGACTAAGAGGCCTTGCCTATATGGAAGTGGAAGTTACCGGGCCAAATCGCGACCTTCACTCGGGCACTTACGGGGGCGCTGTGGCTAATCCAATCAACATACTTAGCAAGATGATCGCCTCGTTGCACGATGAGAACGGCCATATTACTGTTGATGGTTTTTACGATGAAGTACTTGAATTGTCGGAAGCAGAACGTGAAGCTATGAACAAGGCTCCTTTCAGCCTCGATGAATATAAAAAAGCTTTAGACATCAATGATGTTTGGGGCGAAAAAGGGTATACTACCATAGAAAGAGCCTCTACACGCCCAACGCTTGATGTGAACGGTATCTGGGGCGGTTATACCGGCGAGGGCGCCAAGACCGTTTTGCCATCGAAGGCCTATGCTAAAATTTCGATGCGTTTGGTTCCGAACCAAAACTCGGACAAAATTAGTGAACTTTTTGCCCGTCATTTCGAGAAAATTGCTCCGCCTTCGGTTAAGGTTAAGGTAACTCCCCATCATGGCGGCGAGCCTGTGCTCACCCCTACCGATGGCATTGAATACCGCGCTGCTGCTAAGGCTTACGAAGCTACTTTCGGCAAGGAACCTATTCCGGCCCGCGCAGGTGGCAGTATTCCAATCGTGGCCCTTTTCGAAAAAGTATTGGGTGTAAAAACAGTACTCATGGGCTTTGGACTCGACAGCGATGCTATACACTCGCCCAATGAAAACTTTGGCATTTTCAATTACTTTAAAGGCATTGAAACGATTCCATTTTTTTATCAATATTTTAAAGAATTAAAATCATAGTATTCAGACGCTATTTTATATTTTTGACGTTATAATTACACCAAGTCAATCATCTGCAAAGCTACAAATCATGAAAAATCAAATTTTAAAATTCCTTTTGCTTTTTATCTTTTTTCTTGGTACAAGCCAAATTGAAGCTGCCGTATCAACTCCGGTAAATCCATCAAGCTCAGAACAAAAATTAGACAAAAAAACTACTGCGCGCAGTATCAAAGCATTTAAAAAAGCGCATAAAACCGAAATGAAAGGCATGAGCGTCAAAGAAAAAAAGGCCTATATTGCCGATGGAATCGCTAAAGAACAACTTATTCCGAACGGTTGGCTGCCCACTGGTGTTGTACTCATTATCGTTGGAGCAATCATGGCACTTTTTGGAGGTTTCATTGCCTGGGTGGGTGGAATCATAGCATTGGTAGGTCTTGCTTTTGTTATTGTATGGTTGGTAAAACAGGTTAATAGTGCTTATTAATTGGCGAACTAAAACTCAAAAAAAGCTCTTTTCCATAGAAAGGGCTTTTTTTGTGTCTTGAAATTGACCCTAATACAGCACTTGACGTTTTGCAAAATTTTGGCTATATTTGCATAAAATTTATATTAGTGAAAAAAATAGACCGGCTCATCATCAGCAGTTTTATACCACCCTTAATCGTATGGTTCATGGTGGCTGTGTTTATTTTTAATATGCAGTTTCTTTGGAAATACATCGATGATATAGTAGGCAAAGGGCTTGAATTAAAAATCATCCTTGAACTGCTTTTTTATCAGGGACTTGCAATGGTTCCACGCGCCTTGGTTTTTGGGGTGATGATTGCCTCGGTGATGACGCTGGGGAATCTTGCAGAGCATTATGAATTGGTGAGCATGAAATCGGCTGGTATATCGCTGATGCGCATTTTGGCACCATTGCTTGTGATGGTTAGTTTTCTGGCTATTGCTTCCTTTATTTTTTCTAATAATATCATTCCTGTCACAGCATTACAATTCAAAACAAGGCTCTACGATATCAGGAAGCAGAAACCGGCACTCGATCTTGAGCCTGGACAGTTCAACAATGACTTCAAAAACATGGTCATTTATATTGGCGAAAAGGACCGTAACAGCCGCAAACTAAAAGATGTCAGAATTTACGACCACAGTAAACAGAATGGCAACAGCAGCCAGACCAATGCCCGCGAAGGTGAACTTTATTTTACAGCAGATAAAAGCAGGCTGGTTATAGAACTCAAACAAGGGCAACGTTACGAAAATCTGCAGCTCAGCAGCAAAGGGGGTCCCAATGTGATGCCTTATATGCGCACAAGCTTTAAGGAGTTCAAAACGGTTTTCGATATGAGTGAATTCAACTTTACCGAAACCGATAAGGATCTCTTTCGGAAACATCACTCCCTGCTCACGTCGAGACAATTAAAAAAAGCAATCGATTCAATTCTAATCCGCAGGGATAAAAGAATTGTAGAAATGCAGCAAAGCTGTGATAATTTTTACCATTTCCGCAAGGCAGTATCCGTACAGAAAGACAGTACAAAACCTGTGAAAAAAGGTCCTTACGCACCCCCGAAAATTGTAACAGCACTAAATAAAAGCAGTTTCAGTGATGTTTTTACAAGCGAAGAGCGGCACAGCATGTATATGCGAGCGCAGGGCTTTGCCCGTAATGTAAAAACACAGGCCGATAATCTTTACCGCAATTTTCCAAGATATAAAGAAGAGGTTGCCGCGCATGAAAACGAACTGCATCTGAAAATCATTTTTTCGATAGCCTGTCTGCTTTTTTTATTTATTGGCGCACCTATGGGAGCCATTATTCGAAAAGGAGGCTTCGGCTGGCCAATTTTTACTTCTTTCAGCTTTTTTATGGGATTTTTTGTCCTGCACCTTACCGGTGAAAGACTAGCTACAGGATTGGTCTGGCCTACCTGGATGGGCAGTTGGCTACCGATATGGTCGCTTTTCCCAATTGCAGTTTTATTGACCATCATGGCAATGAATGATTCGAGAACGCTTCCATTAGGATTTATCAAACGTTTATTCAGAAAGAAAAAAACAATTTCTTGAACAGGATCATTAAGGAACAGCAAAATTATTTACTTGCATTGACCGTACTGCTTGGCATTGCAGTATTATTGCTTTTCAATCTGAATAAAGGTGATGAGCTTAAATTCTTTTCTCAAAACAGAAGTCAAATAGGGAATACAATTTTTACATTTTCAAATTACTTTGGTGAAGCATACATCTATGTAATTGTTTCCCTAATTTTTATGTTCGGCAAACAATGGGCAAAGGGAATTCTGGTTATGCTCACGGGCTTTACAGCAATGCTGTTGTGTCAATTATTAAAGAACTTTTTTGGACATGAACGCCCCTTTATTTACTTCAAAGAAACACTGAAACAACCCGATTTACTCACTCCTGTCCCGGGCATAGAATTGGTCAACAGCTACACAAGCAGCTTCCCTTCAGGCCATACTACTGCAGCCTTTGCGCTCTTTGGCCTGCTGGCATTTTTTACCCCAAAATCAACACAAAAGACTATTTGGCTTATTCCTGCTTCTATGGCGGGAGCTTCCAGAATATATCTGGGTCAGCATTTTTTGGAAGACGTGCTTGCAGGAGCAGTGCTGGGTAGTTTAATTGCAATTGTTTTATTTGCCATACATGAATCAAAGTTCATAACACTTTTTAAAATTAATTCAAAATAATTGTTGCTTTTTCCAGTTAAAGGCATTTACTTTTGTTATCTTTACTTTTGTTAACAAAATCTTTCAAAGTGCCACTATTAGGTAAATCCATTTCGGTTTTTCTAATCATCTTATTGTCAATCCCTTTCTCTTACAAAATGGGATGCTTGGTGTATTTTACTATCAACAAAGAAGCCATCATAAAAGAGTTTTGTGTTAATAAGGCCAATACAAAATTGAAATGCGACGGTAAATGCCACCTAAAAAAACAACTCAACCCTGAGCAGAATCTAATCAAAAATGAACAGCAAAAAGAAAATGATAATTCTTTGCTAGTGCTCATTAAGGAAATAAAGAATTTACAGCTACTCTACATCCTACCCTATGAGGAATCAGTTCAAACGACATTTTTAAGTAACTACATTATCGAAGTTCCCAAAGCTTTAGTTAATCCCAACTACAAAGCAGATAAGGGTCGTTTACACCTTAAGTCAATTTTTCATCCACCCGCTTGTTAATTTTTCAATTTATTGAATCATTAACATACAATCTTTATGAGATATATATTATTCGTATGTACACTTTTTATGGTGTTACATTCGAGGGCATGCGATGTATGCGGTGGAGTGAGCAGCAATGCTTCCATTGGACTTTTTGCAAATACAAGATTTCATATAATGGGTTTTCAAAGTGGCTTTCGCTCATTCGATACCTATTTGCATGAAATCAAACATTCGCGGGAGCGAATGTTTAGCACAGATTTTCGATTCAGAATTCAACTGCATCGAAGAATACAGCTTTTGGGCATAGCGCCTTATCAGATTGCTATACAGCAAACAGATTTTGGCAGCAACAAAGTACATGGATTGGGAGATGTTAGTTTAATGTCTAATTTTATTGTAATAAATAAAAGAGACACAAACGGGTTAAGTCGTCATTTTTTGACTTTAGCAGTCGGTCTAAAGTCAGCAAGCGGCAAAAATACATTTGATACAGATCCACTTAAAAACATCTACCCCGGAACCGGCAGTTGGGACCTGCTGCTCTTAACAAACTACACACATCAGTTCGACAGTAAATGGGGCTGGCAAAACGAAGCTAGTGTTTCAATAAAAGGTAAAGACCGTTTCGGTTATTCCTTTGGAAACAGTTATCAGCTGACATCACAGGCTGTATTAAACCTGCCACTTTCAAGATATCGTCTTATTTCAGCCATTGGTTTTAATGGCGAGTATCACGAAGCATCAAAACTTGATGGAGCAAGAACCCTAATACCTAATCTAAACAAGGGATTTGTAAGCTCGGCAAGGGGCGCAATAAACCTGATGGGGAACAGCTGGTTAATATCGGCTTACTTGCAGCAGCCTATTGTACAAAATTTTAACGAAGGCCTAACAAAACAAAGGCTTTCCTGCGGAATCAGCATAAATTATCTGATTAACAAATAATAATAATCATGAAAAATTACATTTTAGTATTTTTATCATTACTGGCAATAAGTTTATTTTCTGCCTGCCACAAAGCGCATGAAGCTAGTACAGCAGAAATTACTTTTATTGAACCCTCGATCAACGATACAATTGCTTTTGGCACAGAGCTCCATGTAGAAGGCACTATAAGCGGCGACGGGGAAATGCACAGCTACACACTCAATATTGCCAATGCAGACAATGATTCCATTTACTTTTCAAAAAGTAGTAGTGCGCATGCAGCGTCTTATGCATTCCACGAACATTGGGTCAATAATCTGACTGACACAACATTCTTAAAAGTAATAATCGAGGTTGAACTCAACCACGAAGGTGCAAAAACAAGCAAAACAGTTAATGTAGTTTGCTTACCTTAAATTTCTTATTTTTTAATTAACAATTCAACATTTTAATATCATGAAAAAGCTTCTTAAAAATTTATTTGCTTTCGCAATCATTATCTTTCCTTTATTTATGATTTCCTGTAAAAAGGAACAAACTGCTACTGAGGGTACTGTTTTGGTTAAACTTAATCACAGCTGGGGAATGAGCGGTACAAGTTTCTCACTGAATACCAACTTAGTACACCCGATGAATGGCGACACTATGAATTTTTCAAAATATAAATATTATGTATCTAATCTGAAATTGAAAAAAGCAGATGGCACATTTTGGGTACAACCCGAAAGCTATTTTCTGGTAGACCTTTCTAATTCTGCCAGTAGCTCCATCAGCCTTAACAATGTACCTGTTGGGGATTATACTGAAATCAGTTATACCTTGGGTGTAGATAGTGCCAGAAATGTATCAGGTGCACAGTCGGGTGCTTTGGCTACAACAAATGATATGTTTTGGAGCTGGTCTACAGGATATATAATGATAAAAGCCGAAGGAACTTCTCCACAATCAACAAGTGGATCATTCTCATTCCATATCGGAGGATTTAGAGGTCAGTACAGCGCTGTACAATCAAAAACTGCTTCATTCGGATCAAATCAGCTTTCAGTATCGGGTGAAAAGAATACTGAAATTCATTTCAATGTAAATACAGCAATGACCTGGTGTAATTCGGGAAGCTGTGCTGCTGTAAATTCTATAATGATGCCAAGCGCGCTTAGTCTTCAGATGGCAACAGATTTTAACAATGGCTTTGTATTTGATAAAATTGTAGAATAATCAAACATGGGTCCTTGTGCTGCAGGGACCCTTTTTTATACTAATGAAAAGATTACCGCTCCTAATCATTCTTTTGGCTGTTTTGTCCTGCAAAAAAGAAAATACTGCAGACAATTCCCTGAGTCCTGCTTATCCCGATTATTTTCCGGCTCCAGTATATCAATTTAACAACAATACTGTAAACAAAGACCGTTTTGAACTGGGTAAAAAACTGTTTTTCGACCCGGTTTTATCGCTCGACAGTACCATTTCTTGTGCAAAATGTCATGCACAGGTACATGCTTTTGCCGATCACAATGTATCGCTCAGTGCAGGCATAAACGGGCTTATGGGCACAAGAAACTCACCATCGATTACAAATATGATCTGGTCACCTACATTCATGTGGGACGGCGGAGTAAATCATATTGAAGTCTTTTCTGTTGCGCCTATTACAAATCATGTCGAAATGGGGGAATCTATGCTATCTGTTATTCGGAAACTGAATAATATTACAGCTTACAGAACCGCTTTTAAAAAGGCATATAATATTGATGAAATAACAGATCAGGCAATGCTTAGAGCCTTAACAGCGTACATGTCGATGATTATCAGTGCCGGTTCTAAATATGATGAATACCGACAGGGTAAAACGAGCCTCAGTACAAGTGAACTCGATGGGCTCAGCCTTTTCAGACAAAAATGCGCAGGCTGTCACAGCGAGCCCCTTTTTACAGACTATTCATACAAAAACAATGGTTTGGACAGTGTTTTCAATGATCTTGGCAGAGAAACCATTACTAACAATTCAAACGACAGAGGCAAATTCAAAGTGCCGAGTCTCAGAAACGTTGAGCTTACTTATCCTTATATGCACGACGGCCGTTTTTGGTCCTTACGAGAAGTATTGGATCATTACAGCAACGGTATAGTCATCTCTCCTAGCCTCGATGCGTCGCTTCAACATTCTATTCCCATGACAATACAGGAAAAAGAAAGTATTATTGAATTTTTGAAAACACTCAGCGATTGGAACTTAGTTTCCGACCAGATGTTCAATAAATAAAATTAAATACACATTATTGTGTATTCTTTAATAAAACAATTTAAAAATCTGATGTTTATGAAAATCATCCTTAAAATAACATTTCTAATATTTATTACACTTACTACCAATAACATATTTGCACAGGCGCCATCATCATTGCCCATCAGCTTTACTTGGGGACAAAGTGCAGGTGGAACAGAATGGGACAATAATTTCAGAACTGTAGTTGATAGCGACGGGAATATTTATACACTAGGTTTTACCTACAGCCCTATTTTCAATTATGTAACAGATAATTCTGTAAATGATGATATCAGTTCAAATACAGGCTCCTCTGTTTATCTGATCAAATACGATCCCAGCGGGAATCTTGTCTGGAAAAAAATATACAATGCCAACACCTCTGACGAAAGGCTCGATTTGACCCTCAATGGCAATAGCATTCTCTGGGCGGCAGGTTTCAAAGGAACCCAAAGTTTTGGCGATTCTACTTTCACTTCTTCAAACTCAGGTGCTTCAAATTCACTTGTATTTGTAAATCTCGACCGCAATGGCGATTTTAACTGGGCAACACAGCTCAATGTTGATTTAGCAGAGTATGCCTCGGTCGATCTGTATCTTGACAATTCAGGAAATACATATTTCAGCACTGCTTTCGAGGGTACGATATCGACTGTAAGCGGCAACTACAGCAGCAGCGGTATTGGCAATGATATTATCTTCGGCAAATTAAATCCGAATGGAAATGTTAATTGGGTCAATCGAATTGGCAACAATGAAGATGATTTGAGCGGCAATATTATATTGGACAAAAATGGAGATATTTTGTTGACAGGCAGATTCACAGGCAGTTTAGCAATCGGCTCCAATAACCTTAGCAGCCCAGTGGGCTATGACTGGTTCATGGCAAAATTCAATCCATCAAACGGCAACACTATATGGGCAATTAGCGAAGGTGCTCTTGGCAGTGACGACAGAATATCGGCAATTGCTGTTAATCCCTGGAACGAAATTATAATCACTGGCCGATATGCCGCATCTTTTACCTTTGGAAACCAAGCCATTTCAACAGTTGCAAATGATGATATATTTGTTGCCAAGTATTCATCATCGGGCTCATTTATTTGGGTAAAAACCTTTGGAACAAGCGGAGAAAATGACTGGACATCCAACAATATTGGAGTTGACGATGCAGGGACTATATGGGTAGAATCCTCAGTGGGTGGCGATAACAACGGACAAAATTATCCGGTTTTCTATGGTTCGGCAGGCGATTCATTGAATCTGGCAGGTAACCAGGACTTTGTTTTTAGCCGTTACAGCAATTCGGGTGATCTTCTGTCAATAAATTCTTACGGTACAGCAGCTTATGAATTTACACAAGATTATTATTTTGACTCACAGAACGGAAAATCATACATCGTTGGGCATCATACTTCCGACACAACAATCTTCAATCAGGATACACTTCCTGTAAGGGGTGGTTTTGCCGATGCTTTTGTAGCTGTTGTTGAGCCAAATCTGTTAGCAAAGAACGACAATTATACGGTTAATAGCACCTCTATGCAAATGATAATGGTGCTGATGAATGACATTTATCCCTCAGGCCCTACACTAAGCATCATAGAAAATGCAAATCATGGCGCTGCTTTTGTAATGGGTGGCAACCATATAGCATATACGGCAAGCGGAAACTACAACGGCAACGATACTATCAGGTATAGAATCTGTACAGGGAACGAATGCGACGAAGCACTTTTGATCATCAATAATGTTTTTTCTACAGCTGTTTCAAACATAGCATCAGAAAGTGACTTTAGCATTTTTCCCAATCCATCAAAAGATTTTTTTACGCTAAGTAGTATCAGCAGCTATTTTGGAGATATCAGCGTTTTAAATGCACTGGGACAGGAAATCTATTTTTCCGAATATCAGGGTAACGCTCATCAAATAAGTATAGCTGACTGGACAGCAGGAATCTATACAGTTCAATTTATTGATAAAAACAATAAGACGCTTAAAAGTTTTAAATTGATAAAACTTTAATAATGTAAAGATTTAGGGCGGAAAAGCCATACATTTGACCGCTGAAGCTTATCCGCTTTTTAATTGCTTAAAAATAAATGATATGAAAAATAAGTTCTTCATTTTTATTGCACTGTGCTGCCTTAGTGAAATTCATGCCCAGGCTTTTTTGGGACAATTTGTACCGGATATCACAGAGACTGACTGTAACAACAACAGGGAAAGAATTTATGATGTACTAGCGGCCGGCAAACCCCTTTTAATTTTCAAAACTGACATGGCAACCTGTGGCAACACAACTGCCTGGGGTACTACGGTAAGACAATTTGCAAACTTATATGCTGCGGAATACAGAACCTGGGTTTGTGCCGATTTCCTAGAGGCAAATAATCCTACAGATCAATGTTCTTTTATGACTACCTACGAGCAGGCAACAGGCTTGAGCGACAATAATTCTTTTCGATTCATTGATACTATATCATCTGGACCATACGATCCATCGAGCAGAGGAGTTTTCGATATACAGTGTTATCAGGGTTATATTGTAATCGGCTTGGATTCAACCATCGTTTACCTAGGAAATGACCTGAATACTGCCGTGAATGCTGCATTGAGTGCAGGTTCCACAAACACGCATACCCATAATGATGCTCAAAACGACTTTTCAATTTTTCCGAACCCCAGCTCCGGATTGATCAATTTAGTGACAGATTTACAACTAGAAAAGGTTGTCTTTTACAATGCAGCAGGTCAAATTGCATTTGTTTACAAGGGCACTGAGCAACAAAAAATAAATATTTCAGCTATAGAAAGCGGTGTCTATTTCGCTCATTTTACATTTGATAATGGAAAAACAGCCATTAAAAAAATTATTAAAACCGGAGCATAAAAGACTTTAAGTACTCAGAATCTATAACTCTGAAAAATTATGTAAAATCGGATACCCAAAGTGTCCGATTTTATTATTTTTACAAAAAAGATATTCTAATGAATCTAAAAATAATCTCGGCCGGTGCCGGTAGCGGAAAAACATACAGCCTGACTCAAAAAATGGCAAAGTTGCTAATGCCCGCTGAAGATGGAAGTCCTTCCCAGATACGTGCATCTGGAATTTTGGCAACAACTTTTACAAACAAAGCTGCTGCCGAACTGAAAGAAAGAGTAAGGGTTAAACTCCTGGAGGAAGGCCTGACCGAAGCAGCTGACGAACTGGGTCGCGCCATGATTGGTACTGTCCACGCGGTTGGCGTTCAATTATTGAAAAGATTTGCTTTTGAGGCAGGCGTTTCGCCCAATGTGGATATTATTGCCGAAGAAGATCAGAAAACAATTTTCAACCAGTCCATTTCGACCATTCTTAGCAATGAGAAGACTGCCCTGATGGAAAACCTGAGCGAAGTCTTAGGCTTCAGAAAAAGTCCTTTTGCTCAAAAAGACTGGCGTAATGAAATGAAAAACATTACCGAAATTGCCAGGGCCAATAATTTGGGACCCGACTTGTTGAAAAAAAGCCGCGATTATTCCATCAAGTCCTTTTTTGAACTGCTGCCTGAAAAATCCTCCAATTCGGCTGAATTCTTTAAAAACAGGCTGGAATACCTTTTAAAACAAACAATCGATGACCTAAAAGAACATCCCGACGGCACAAAAAAAAAGGATAACCTCATTGGCACCCTGTTCAATATCAATAAAAGTCTGAAACTTCGAGGACATCTACTTTGGTACGAATGGCTTCAGATTGCTAAAAACTGCGAGGATGCTCCGGCCAAATGTCGCGAAACGGTTGCCGATCTCAGAGATTTTGCCCTGTCACATGATACACATCCCGATTTTCATAAGGATTTGCAAGAATACCTCAGTATGATATTCGACTTGTCAGCCGAGGCACTCGAAGAATATGAACATTATAAAAAAACCAGGGGCTTGATTGACTACACCGATATGGAGGTTATGATTTTAAGACTTTTGGAAAATCCCTTTGTACGAGAAGTTTTGGCCGATGAGCTCGATCTGCTGCTGGTTGATGAATTTCAGGATACCAACCCCATACAATTAAAAATTTTTCTGCAACTTACACAAATTGCCAAACAGTCGATCTGGGTGGGTGACCCCAAACAATCCATTTATGGTTTCAGAGGCGCCGCACCCGAGCTGATGGAAGCTGTAATCGACAGCGTTGGTAAAGAAAATATTGAAATTCTGGATAAATCATGGCGCTCGAGGCAGGATCTAGTCTACATGGTGAACGGACTTTTTACCAAAGCCT
>JBIPOO010000099.1:0-13233 GCA_044379045.1 Saprospira sp. | reverse complement strand
GAACTTGCTGGTGTACACAACGTTTTAGCTAAATCAAATGGCTCTTCAAATCCTCACAATGTCATCAAAGCTACTATTGATGCGTTATCCAAATTGAGATCTCCATTTCAAGTAGCTAAAGACAGAAGTTTGGAATTAGATAAAGTTTTTAATGGCTAACATAGTAAATTCTTAAAATGGAAAAGATAAAAATTACTCAGGTTAAGAGCACTATAGACAGACCTGAAAGACAAAAAGTGACTGTTAAAGCTCTTGGTTTAAATAAAATTGGTTCAGTTGCAGAACATACAGTTACGCCTCAGATACAAGGTATGTTAAACAAAGTTAATCATTTAATTAAAGTTGAAAAACTTTAAAATTCTTTTGTTAATTATTTAAAGTATAATATAATGAAACTGAGCAATCTTAAACCGGCTGCTGGATCTGTTAAGAAAACAAAACGTATAGCTCGTGGTACTGGATCTGGTCATGGTGGAACTTCAACACGTGGTCATAAAGGTGCTAAAGCCAGAGCTGGTTTTAAAAGTAAAAGAGCTCATGAAGGTGGTCAAATGCCATTGCAAATGCGCCTTCCAAAAGGTGGTTTTAAAAATACTCACAAAAGATACAAATCTAGCAGAGCTGATAATTTTGTTGTTTTTAATCTTAATGACTTAAGTATTATAGCTGATAAACACTCTGTCAATGTAATCACTAGAAGTTTCCTTTATGAGAATGATTACATTTCTAAAAATGATCTAGTAAAGATACTAGGAGATGGTGAATTGACTGCTAAATTAACTGTATCTGCTAACCGTTTTTCTGCAAATGCTAAAGAAATAATATCAAATTCTGGTGGTCTTACTCTTATTGAATTTAAGACTAATCAGTTACAAGCAGTTGCACATGCCCTTGATGTGACTAATGTTACTGCTAAAGAACTTTCACAGTGTTATGAATTTGTTTCAGAAGATGATAAGATTCATATTGTAGCTGAAGGAAGTTTAAGATTAAAATTTGATGCTGAATGTCATCTTATCGATACTTCTGCTCATGATTTGTTCAATACTCTAGGAACTAAAGTAGTAGTATTAAGCTAGAATAAGTTTTCTATCTACAAAACTTACAATTCAGCAATTTAATGAAGACTATAATTCAAAATTTAAAAAATATTTGGAACGTTCAGGAGTTAAGAACTAGAATTCTTTTGACACTTGGATTATTAGCAGTATATCGTGTTGGAAGTTATATCATATTACCTGGTATAGACAAAAATGCAATTACAGCTTCATTGTCTAAATCTGGTGATTCTGATCCTGGTTTATTAGATTTACTCAATACTTTTTCTGGTGGTGCTTTTTTTAATGGTGCAGTTTTTGCTTTAGGTATAATGCCTTATATATCTGCGTCTATTATAGTACAATTGCTTGGTTTTGCGATTCCTTACTTTCAGAAACTTCAAAAAGAAGGTGAAGCTGGTCAGAGAAGAATGAATCAAATAACTAGGTATATAACTATTGCTATTACTTTGGTTCAAGGTTCAGCATATCTAAATTATATGTATTCTGCCTTTCCTTCAGCTATCTCAAAAGATGTTGGTCTTTCTCTTTTTTGGTTCTCAAATATAATCATTCTCACTGCTGGTACTGTTTTTTGTATGTGGTTAGGTGAAAGAATCACAGATAAGGGTATAGGTAATGGAATATCGTTGATTATAACTGCTGGTATAATAGCAACCTTACCTCAAGCTTTTATTGGTGAGTTCGGAAATAAATTCAGTTCTTCTGCTGGTGGTCCCGTAATATTTATTGTTGAACTTGCTATTTTTATTCTTGTTGTTGTTTCTGCAGTAGCTATAGTGCAGGCTGTGAGAAAAATTCAAATAAAATTTGCAAAGCATGCATTGGGTGCAGCTCCAAACATATCTGGGCTTGATCATATACCAGTAAAATTAAATGCTGCGGGTGTAATGCCTATTATATTTGCTCAAGCTATAATGTTTATACCTGGTGCTGTAGGTCAAGCTCTTGGTGCAGCTACAGACCCATCTTCTTTCTTGGGTCAACTACAAGACTTTACCTCTTTGCCTTATAACATAGTATTTTTTATTCTAGTTGTTGTTTTTACTTATGTTTACACAGCTTTAATATCAAATCCCAAGCAATATGAAGATTATTTGAAAAATCAAAATGCTTTTATACCTAATGTAAATCGTGGTGATGAAGCAAATTTTATCGATGAGGTTACAACAAGAATAACTCTTCCAGGGTCAATAGCACTTGCTTTTATTGCAATTTTACCTGGTTTAGCAAGAATGTTCTTAATGGTTGATATCAACTTTGCTGTATTTTTTGGTGGAACTTCCTTACTAATAATGGTTGCTGTTGTTTTGGATACTATTCAACAAATCAATGGTCATCTTGCTATGCACGGCTTCAGTGAAGATACTAAATCATCTAGGATCAAGAAATAATATTTAATTTTTATACCCTCAGATTTTGAAATTTCATTTAATAATCTGATATTTGCACTCCGAATTAAAAATCTATGGGAAAAAAAAATTTAATCCGTCAGGATGGTGAAATAACAGAAGCTTTATCAAATGCTATGTTTAGAGTTCAACTTGAAAATGGTCATTTAATAATTGCTACTATTTCCGGAAAGATGAGAATGAATTACATAAGAATACTTCCTGGCGATAAAGTTGCTGTAGAAATGTCTCCTTATGATTTGACTCGTGGTAGAATAATATATCGTTATAAATAATTGTTTAAATTTTATGAAAGTAAGACCATCTGTAAAAAAGCGTTCAGCTGATTGCAAAATTGTTCGTCGTAAGGGTAAACTTTACATCATTAACAAAAAGAATCCTAAGTTTAAACAACGTCAAGGATAATAATTAAAATTATATTTATTATGGCTCGTATTGCTGGCGTAGATTTGCCAAAAAACAAAAGGGGAGTTATTGGACTAACTTATATTTTCGGAATAGGTAACACTAGTTCTAAAAATATTTTATCTGAAGCAGGTATTGATGAAAATGTTCGTGTAAAGGATTGGTCTGATGATAATATCAAGGAAATTCGTAGAATTCTTGGTGACAATTATAAAGTTGAAGGTCAGCTAAGATCTGAAGTTCAATTAAATATTAAACGTTTAATGGACATTGCCTGTTTACGCGGTCTTAGACATCGTAAAGGTTTACCTGTTCGTGGACAACGTACTCGTACTAATTCTAGAACAAGAAAGGGTAAGCGTAAAACTGTTGCTAACAAAAAGAAAGCTACTAAATAATAATTAACAAATCAAATTGTAAACATCAAATACAATTATGGCTAAGGCTGCTAAAAAAATCAAAAAGAAAAATGTAAAAGTTGAATCTAACGGTTGCGCTTATATACAGGCTTCTTTCAATAATATTATTGTTACTTTGACAAATAAATCTGGTCAGGTTATTTCATGGGGTTCTGCTGGTAAATCAAAATTCCGCGGTTCTAAAAAAAATACTCCATATGCAGCTCAGGTATGTGCTAGCGAAGCGGCTAAGGAGGCTTTTGAATTAGGTTTAAGAAATGTTGTTGTTTATGTTAAAGGACCTGGTTCAGGTAGAGAAGCTGCGATAAGAGCTATTGACTCAACTGGTGTTAAAGTTAGCATGATTCAGGATACAACTCCGCTTCCTCACAATGGTTGTAGACCTCCTAAAAAACGTAGAGTTTAATTCATTTTACACTTATTAATATTAAATTTTTCTAATGGCAAGATATAGAGGCCCCAGAACCAAAAAGGCAAGAGCTTTTAATGAACCAATTTTTGGTCAGGATAAATACTTTGAAAGAAAAAAGTATCCTCCTGGTCAACATGGTCTTGCAAAACGTCGTAAACAAAAATCAGATTACGCTGTTCAGCTTCTTGAAAAACAAAAAGCTAAATATACTTATGGTGTTCTAGAAAGACAGTTTCGTCGTACTTTTGAAGCTGCTACAAGAAAAATAGGTGTAACTGGTGAAAATTTATTACAGCTTCTTGAAGCAAGATTAGATAATATTGTTTATAGACTTGGTATTTCACCTACAAGAAGCGGTGCTCGTCAGTTAGTTTCTCACGGACATATAGCGCTTGATGGTATTGTTTCTACAATTCCTTCTCTTTCTGTTCGACCAGGTCAAGTTGTTGCAGTTAGAGGTAAATCAAAAAGTTTGCAAGCTATCATAGACTCTACATCCGCTAACAGTCAAAACGTTAAAAGATACGCTTGGTTGGAATGGAATTCTGCTAAGTTTGAAGGTAATTTTCTAAATTATCCAACAAGAGATCAAATACCAGAAACTATTAATGAACAGTTAATTGTTGAGTTATATTCTAAATAATAAAACTGTTTCCTTTTATAGGACTTCAAACGTTCTGTTTGAAGTCCTATTATAGATTTATAATACTTTATTCATATAAAAGCCACAACTCATTATGAGCTTGCTGAATTTCCAAAAACCAGATAAAATTCTTTTACAAAAGGCAGATGATTTCGAAGGTCACTTCGAATTTAAACCTTTAGAACCCGGATTCGGACAAACAATTGGTAATTCTTTAAGGAGGATTTTGTTATCTTCTCTTGAAGGTTTTGCAATTTCTGCTGTTCGTATTAAAGGTGCTGATCACGAATTTTCTACAATAGAAGGTGTTGTTGAGGATGTTGTAGACATTATCCTAAATCTTAAACAAGTACGTATAAAATACCTTTTGGATGATCAGGATTTAGTTTCTGAAAAAATATATGTATCTGTAAGTGGTAAATCTGTTCTAACTGCAGGTGACATCGGATCAAGTACAAATGTATTCAAGGTTACTAATCCATCTTTGGTGCTCTGTAATATGGACTCTTCTGTAACTTTTGAAATGGAATTAACCGTAACAAAGGGTCGTGGTTATGTTCCTGCTGAAGAAAGTTTACCCAAAGACGCTCCAATAGGTTTTATACCAGTTGATGCAATCTACACGCCCATCAAAAATGTAAGATATTCAGTTGAAAGCAGTCGTGTTGGCCAAAGAACAGACTATGAAAAATTAACTCTTGAGATTAAAACTGATGGTACAATTCACCCGGAATATGCGCTCAGAGAATCTGCAAAGATTATGATTCAACATCTAATGCTTATCACAGATGAAAATATTAAATTCCCTGATGAAACAGATAAGGAAGATAATATAGTTGATGAACATATTCTTCACATGCGCAAGCTTCTGAAAACATCTTTGGAAGACTTAGATCTATCAGTTCGTGCTTACAACTGTTTGAAAGCTGCTAAGATAAATTCTTTAGGTGAAATGGTTCAGTATGAAACACATGAGCTATTAAAGTTCCGTAATTTTGGTAAGAAATCTTTAGTTGAAATTGAAGAATTGTTACAAGAAAAAGGACTTTCATTTGGTATGGATTTGTCAAAATATAAATTAGACGAAGAATAATTTTTTCTTGCAGTTACTTTTTGTGCTGCGATGCTAACATGTTAATTAACCAATTTTATTTATGAGACACGGTAAAAAATTTAATCATCTTAGTCGTAAGAATGGCCACAGAAAAGCTTTGTTACGCAACCTTTCTATCTCTTTGGTAAAGTATAAGAGAATTAAAACTACAATTGCTAAAGCCAAAGAATTAAGAAAATTCATCGAACCATTATTAACTAAATCAAAAAATAACACTACACACTCAAGACGTGTTGTTTATAGTTATCTTCAGAACAAAGAAGCTGTAACTGAAATGTTTACTAATATTGCTTCAAAGATAGCAAACAGACCTGGTGGCTACTTACGTATTGTTAGATTAGGTTTTAGACCGAGTGATGCAGCTGAAGTTGCTATGATTGAATTGGTGGACTTTAACATTGTTGCACTCAACGCAGCCAATGATGCTGCTGAATCCGATAAAAAACGTACTCGTCGTGGTCGTAAAAAGAAATCTGACGAAACTTCTTCTGAGGAAATCAATGATACAGTTAAACCTGAGGATACGGAATTAAATGTACAAAATGATTCAGTAGAAAGTGAAAATAAAGATAAAACTGAAGAGTAATATTATATTTAAAGTTATATTTAGCCACAATTCAATTTGACTTGTGGCTTTTTAATTTTTATGATAAAGGCTTTTATTAAATTATTTTTTGTAACTGATATAAATTCAAAGTTGAATTCTAAATTCCTTAAAGCATCTTTGGGGTCTTTTTTACTTCAATTTATTTTATCATTATTAACATTTGTTACCACTATTGTTATCGCAAGAATAAGTGGTGATAAAGGTTTTGGTATTTATAGTTTGGTATTTACATGGGTAACTGTAATAAGCTCTTTGGCTTTATTTGGATATGATGACTTAGCTTTGAAACAAATCTCAATCTATAAATCAAAAAACCAGTATTCTGAAATCAAATCCTTTATTTATTTTGGTTTAAAAAATATTTTATTTTTATCAATTATTACAACTATATTATATATTGTATTTTGTTTTTTTGTGCCATTACCGGGCATTTATGATTATCGATTTTTTCATATTATAGCCGCAGTATCAATACCTTTTTTTGCGCTTGTTTTTTTTCTCCAATCAGTTCTTAAAGGTTTTGGTTTAATTACATCAGGACAAATAGCAGAAAAATTAGTACAACCGCTCAGTTTTATTATTATTGTAATTTTTTACTATACACTCGGCTTAGAGGTTAATGACTTTATTGCAATTATTTTTAGAGTTATTTCATTTGTTATAGCCGGATTTTTTGTAGTTATTCTGATTCTTAAATATCTATATAAAATTCATAAATTCGAATTTGTATATTTAGATAGTCATGTTTGGAATAAAAGTTTGCTTTATTTTTGTTTAAGTACCCTTCTGTTTAGTTTAAATTCGAGGGTTGACATAATTTTTCTTGGTTTATACAGTGTTTCTCCTGAAGAGATAGCCTATTACAACGTTGCATTAAAATTTTCTGATATAGCTTTAATTCCTTTTCTTGTATTATCTACAGTTTCTACACCAATATTTGCATCGATGTATTACGAAAAGAAACTTGATGCTTTACAGAAATTCTATACAATGATAACACGTGTTGGATTTACAATAGTTTGTTTAGTGATTATTGTTTTTATAGTTTTTGGACCCTTTTTCCTAAGTTGGTATGGTAATAATTTTCAGTCAGCTTACACGGTTCTTGTGCTTCTTTCTATTTCTAAACTGGTTCATGTTTTTGTTGGACCGGCAAATTATTTGCTATCAATGACAGGAAATGAAAAACAGGTTACTAATGCGCTCGTTTTAAGCGTTATGCTAACAATAATTTTGGATATTATCCTAATTCCATTATTCAGTTTAACAGGAGCTGCATATGCTTCAATAGGAGGGTTGATTTTCTATGACTTTTATCTTGCTTATATAGGCTTTAAAAAAACAGGGATTTATTTTACGATTATCGGTAAAATAATTAAATGACCATAAACTAAATACCGTCAAAGCTGTTTTGGTATCTTATTATATTTTTTTTTAGTTTTGCTATTCTTAAATGTAGAATTAAAAATCTTACAAAATGAAACTAACTTTTTTGCTTTGGTCCTTGGCAATATTAACTGTAGGTGTAGTCCAATTTCTTATACCTTCAGATTTTAATATAACATTTATATTTGCTGCAATATTTATTTTTATAGGTTTCACATTATTGGTAAAAGGAGCAGATTTTTTGGTCGAAGGTGCATCTGCTTTTGCAAAAGGTTTTGGTGTATCTGATATTGTGATAGGATTAACAATAGTTTCAATGGGTACCTCTGCACCAGAATTGGTAGTAAATGTTGGATCGGCAGTCAAAGGAGAATCCGATTTTATTTATGGTAATGTCTTGGGTAGTAATATTTTCAATGCTTTATTTATTCTTGGAGTGGCTGGATTAATTTATCCATTAAAAGTTTTAAAAAATACTGGTAGGATTGAAATTCCTATTTCCTTCTTTATTATAGTCGTTGTTTGGCTGATGTCAAATGATTTGATTTTCTGGAGTAACAGTGGAATTCCTAACGGAAAAGAAGGAATACTTAGTCGCTTTGACGGTCTGTTACTTATGATATTTTTCGCGGCTTTTTTGTTTTATGTTTTTAGAAATTCAAAATCTGAGCCAACAGAAGCTGATCTAATAAAAAAAATGCCCTTATGGAAAACATTGCTGTTCATGTCACTTGGTCTATGTGGACTCATATTCGGGGGTAATTGGGTATTAGATGGTTCTATTGCTGTCGCAAAATCTTTTGATTTAAGCGAACGAATTATTGGTCTGACTATACTTGCCGTCGGAACTTCATTACCTGAACTTGCAACATCTGTGGTTGCTGCAATGAAAAAGAATAGTGATATAGCAGTTGGAAATGTTGTAGGCTCTAATATTTTTAATGTCCTGGGGATTTTAGGACTAAGTGCTGTTATTTTTCCAACACCTTTCTCTTCTTCGATAAATTTTGATTTATATTTTCTGATGGCCGCTACTGCGCTTATTTTTGGATTACTCTTTATTGGCACAAAATCGCAAAAAGGTTTTTACACTTTGGGTAAATTCCCTTCTTTGATGCTTATTTTAATATATATTGCTTATACTTGTTTTCTTGTTTTGCAAGAAATATATTAAAACATCTAAAATCATTATTTATATAATAGAATTAGTTTCGCCATCAACCGCAATAAAAATTGACAATTCCATCTAAAGGAACTATATTTGTACTTCACGGACATTTGGTTCCGCAAAAAAGCGATGGATTTAAGTTTAACTTTTGAAGATTTAAAACTGACCCGACAGTTTTTGAATGCAGTGCAGGATTTAGGATATACTATTCCCACGTCAATTCAGCAAAAAGCAATCCCTATAATTCGTTCGGGCCAACACATCATTGGTATTGCTCAAACGGGTACTGGAAAAACTGCAGCATATCTGTTACCTATCATGCAGCTGCTTAAATATGCGCAAGGAGATTTACCTCGTTGCGTTATATTGGTTCCTACAAAAGAATTGGTTCTTCAGGTGCTCGAGCAGGTCGTCCTTTTGGGAAAGTATACCGATCTTCGTTCTGTTGGTCTTTATGGGGGCGTTGGAAGAAAAAAACAGGCATCAGATGCTGTTTCAGGCGTAGATATAGTTGTTTCTACACCAATGCGCCTGCTTGAAATTTATCAGGAAGAAGGGCTTGATTTAAAAAAAGTACAGATTTTTGTAATGGATGAGGCGGATCGGATGTTGGATATGGGTTTTCGACCTCAGATAAATGCAATCCTGGATGTACTACCCCGAAAAAAGCAAAATATGATGTTTTCGGCGACATTTTCTTCTATTATTGAAGAATTGAGTTGGGATTTTATGGACTTTCCTATAAAAATTGAAATTACGCCTGAAGCCACTCCTGTTGAAACTGTTGAGCAGCGTGCTTATCACGTGCCAAATTTTCAGACTAAACTTAATCTGCTAGAGTATTTACTCAAAGATATTTCTTTAAGCAGGGTGATGATTTTTGTAAAATCAAAGGGGAGTGCCAATAGAATTTTTGAGTATTTGAATCACAAAATAAAAGGTGAAATCAGATTGATACATTCAAATAAGGCACAAAATGCCCGAATCAATTCTTTTAATGATTTCAGAGAAGGTAATGTACGACTGCTGATTTCTACAGATGTAATGGCAAGAGGTATTGATGTAAGCGCTGTAAGTCACGTTATTAATTTTGACGTCCCTACAGTTTATGAAGACTATGTTCATCGAATAGGCCGTACTGGAAGAGCCTGGAATGAAGGTATTGCAATCACTTTTGTTTCAAAGGCAGACGAGTATCACCTGGCTAAAATTGAAAAGAAAATCCGGATGTCTGTTCCGATTTTTCAACTTCCCGATAATTTAGAAATTACAGAAACTCCTTTCGAGGAGAATCAGTCGATGGAAAAGGAAATTGACGAACAGAAGAAAAAAGAAGATCCAAACTTTCAAGGCGCTTTTCATGAGAAAAAAGATTATAAATTAAAGCAAAAACAGAAAAAGGCAAAAAAAGTACCCAAGTTTTCAGGAAAATCGAAATCTGTAGTTCAAAAAACAGTGAAGACAGGTCAGAAGACTTCAAAATACAATAGAAATAAAGAAAAGTAGCAATTTTAAAATGTCTGTTTTAAAAAATCAAAATTTTAATCTTCAACTTCTGGCAGTCAGTATTGGTGCGCTACTGTTGGTGGGTAAATTTTTTGCATGGTGGGTAACGCATTCGAGTACAGTGCTTACAGATGCCCTAGAGAGTATTATCAATGTTGTAGCAGGTGCACTAGGCTTATACAGCTTGTACCTCTCTGCTCATCCTAAAGATGAAAATCATCCATATGGACATGGTAAAGTTGAGTTTATCTCTGCCGGAGTAGAAGGTACCCTTATCTCCCTTGCTGGTTTGTTGATCATTGGCCAGGCAATTTTTAGTCTGTTTTTTGGTACTGCATCAATCGAAAAGGTCGATATAGGCATTTATATTGCTTCCATCGCAGGGGCAGTGAATTACTTTCTGGGTTATCTTACCGAAAAACAAGGTCATAAAACAGGTTCACTTGCCATGATAGCTGGTGGTCAACATTTGAAATCAGACGCATATTCGACCATAGGTATGGTGATTGGTCTTGTTCTTATTTATCTTTTACAATCAGTATGGGAAATGGATCAGGCTGCAAGAATTATAGATAATGCCGTAGCAGTTGTTTTTGGTTGTCTGATTGTTTGGACAGGTTATGGAATTTTGAGAAAGTCAGTTGCCGGCATTATGGACGAAGTTGATTACGAATTGGTCAAAAATATTCTAAAACATTTGAATGATCACCGAACTGAAAACAGAATAGATGTACATAACCTAAGAATTATTAAATATGGGCCATCCTTACATATCGACTGTCATCTCACCGTACCTTGGTATTTCAATACAAGAGATGCCCATGAGGAAGTAGATGCTTTAGAGCTGCTTTTAAAAGATTGTATAGACAGTTCTGTTGAGGTTTTTGTACATGTTGATCCCTGTATCCCCAATTCTTGTCAATTATGTGAAAAAAATAATTGTCATGTACGTATGCATGAGTTCAATTCAAGAATAGAATGGACTGCTGATATGATCATGAAAAATAAAAAACACGGCTTGTATCATTTGGATTAAGTATTATTTGTAAGGGATTCACACAGTGGCCTAAATAATTTTAGTAAATTTTTTAATTTTGGATTTTAAATATTGTTCATTGTAATGAAACAGACCATAAAACAAAAGCAGATAGCTGCACTTATTCAAAAAGAATTCAGTACAGTGCTACTGGTAGAGGGTAACTTTATTTATGGGGACGCTCTTGTAACAGTTACTCGTGTAAGGATGAGTGCCGATATGGGAATTGCTTACATCTATCTCAGTGTATATAATGCTTTATACAAACAGGAAATTATTAAGGAAATTTGGGAAAATTTGTCAAGACTGCGCGGTGAACTTGGAAGACGGATTCGTAAACAAGTTCGTAGAATTCCTATGCTGAAGTTTTTTATTGACGATACCCTAGATGAAGTTGAACATCTCGACATGCTCTTCGATGCTATTAACAATCCGGGATCCTCAGAAATGTCAATGAAAGAGGCTTTGGAAAAACGAATGTCTTTGAATGAAAATGATAATGAAGATTCAGATGAGCCAGAATCTGATGAGGAAGAATAATCATTTTTAATATCATCTCATCTCTGCGTTAAGACCTTAATCATGTATCTTCCATTAAGATTTGCTTTAAGATACGTCTTTTCAAAAAAGACTACCAATGCTATAAATCTGATATCCATGATATCGGTATTTGGAATTGCATTGGGTAGCATGTCGCTTATTGTCATACTTTCAGTGTTCAATGGTTTTGAAGACCTTTTGCGCGATTTAATTGGAGTTTATAAGCCTGATTTACATATTTCAGTAAAAGAAGGCAAGGTTTTTAGCATAAGTGAAGAAAAGTTGAAAGCACTCGGCAAAATCAAAGGTGTTGTTTCTTACGCCGGAGTATTGGAAGAAATAGCTTTGTTTGAGTACGATGGTATTCAAAATATCGGAACATTAAAAGGCGTTGATAAGAATTTTTTGTCCGTAATAACCATGGACAGTACTATACAGCGTGGCAGATTTGCCTTGGGCAATGAAAAAAGCAGTCAGCTTGCGGTTGTTGGCGCGACAATAGAACACACCCTACAAATTAAAACGCTGCAGACAAAAGCTATTAATGTATATATGCCCAAAAGGGGAGAGACTAAAAAGATGTCGCTGACAAAAAAGCCTTTTGATAAAAAGGAACTTTATCCAAGCGGAGTTTTTAGTGTAAGGCAGGTCGACTATGATAATACCGTTATTGCAAATCTACAGGTAGTGCAGGATTTGCTCAGTTATAAAAACGGTGAATGCTCCTCAATCGAAATCAGAACCGACCCGGCAGTTAATCAGGAAACTATACAAAAGGAGCTAAGTGCACTGATGGGTGAAACATTCGTTGTAAAAAACAGATTTCAGCAAGACGAAGCTTTTTTTAAAATTACCAATATTGAAAAGTGGGTTGGATTTTTAATTTTTGCATTCACGCTGGTGCTCGTTGCCTTTAATATGGTAGGTGCACTTTGGATGCTGGTGCTGGAAAAAAGAAAAGACATTGCCAATTTGAAGGCAATGGGCGCTACCAATGCGCTGGTAAGAAATATTTTTTTGACAGAGGGCGCTCTGCTTTCTGGGATTGGTGTAGCCATTGGTACTATGCTTGCAGTGGTGATATGCCTTTTGCAACAGCAGTTTGGTTTTGTAAAATTACAAAATGATGGAGCAACCTTTCTCATCCAGGCTTACCCGGTGAGTATGCGTGTTTTCGATATTATAGTGGTTGTATTGACTGTGCTGCTAATAGGAATAGGCGCTTCATTGCTTCCCGCACTGCGCGCTGCCCGAATCAAAAGTCTGGTCAGGGAAGATTAACAAAAAGTTTATTTCAAATGCAAAGACTTCCATTTATTTATGTTGCCGATTCTCCACTGGGTGGCAGAGGTGTTTTTACTTCTGAAATGATTCCAATAGGAACGCTTATTGAAATTGCGCCCGTTATTGTTTTACCCCCCGATGATTTGAAACGAATTCACGAACACAGTGTCCTGCACGACTATTATTTTGTTTGGTCGGATGATGGAGCAGAGGGTGCACTTGCTTTGGGATATGGATCTCTTT
>JBIPOO010000345.1:0-3731 GCA_044379045.1 Saprospira sp. | reverse complement strand
CCCAGCATTGGCAGTGGGAACAGAACTCAACACAAGGCTGTAATTCTGATTCAATGGATTACCGCAAAGGTCATTGCAATTGGCCCCTGTTAGGGTATAAGTTGCAGGACCGGCCAGTGCAGGCGATACATTCAGGGTTATCTGGCGGGTTTTGGCAGGATTGCCTGTACAGTTTGTAGTGGCAATAGTTACTGTTCTTCCGGCAATTGTAAAATCTCCGTTTTGGAGTGTACTGCAATCGATATATTCGGAAAAGAAAACATTGATGCTTGTGGCACTTGCACAATTGTTGACCGTAGCATTGGTCATTGTCGGCGGCGTATTATCAGTCACCGCAACTGAGCCTGAATTATTTTGAAAAGTAAGCGTAAATCCATCGTTGTTACCACTGTAATAATTGATACAGATAGCATAGCGGCGAGTAACATCTACATTAACACGCTGATTAAATCTTGTGCCATCGGACCCCTGCGAGTTCGTTGCATCTCCTGTTGAACTGATACCGGTTGGGCCGGTTGGGGCTGCAAAATTACATGAAAGTTCGGTGCGGCTGTTACAACCATTTGTGATATCCCATAGCACAAAATCATAGTCTGTCGATCCTGTTGGTAAAATTGTAAAATCCAATGGACCACTGGCCTGCGGCGTAAACTGGTACCAAACAGAACCTCCGTTACCTGTACCGCTGTAACAGCCTCCAGTATCATCGTTTATAGCTCCTGTGTCTTCGTACTGGTTTTGCGAAGTATTGATGGTAGAATTGCTGCAAATAGGAATGGCATTAACACAATCACTTTCTGGTAGCAAAGCCTTTTCCCATAAATATTCAGCTGTGATTTTATGAATTTCTCCTCGCCAACCTGTAGCGGTAGAACCGTTTGAGGAAGGAATGTACTCAATTGTGATGGATCTCGACTTGTAATTGTGCGGTTTTCGGTTTTCGCCTCCGGTAAAAGAGCCGAGTAGTTGACCATTAATTGAGGTTCCGGCATAAATATTCAGAACAGCTCCTTGTGGTAATTTGAATTCGGTAAAAAATAGTTCAAGGGGACTGCCATCACCTATAAAACTTGTAACATTGTATTCGTTGGCTGTATTTCCGCCAGCACCGCCTGCGTCAAAAAAAATGGCATCTAAAATATGAAACTCGCTATATTGCCCGTTCATAATGTATTCAGCTGTTCTTTGGTTAATTGTGCTGACTTGGGCAAAAATTGAACTTGTAGTAATTGCAAAAAGTACTGTGTAGATAGTTTTTAGCATAGAATTGGGGGAAAGTTGAAAATATTAGTTTTAATTTAATGTAAAGTTAATGTAAATGAAATTCACTAAAAAATAAATTTTATGAAAATTTTCGTTTTAAAATTCTTTTAAAATTAAAATAAGTAATTGATAATTAAATTATTGCGTATTATTTTATTCAATTTATAAATATATTTTTCAATTATAATTTTAAAAACTTTTCATCGTTATAAAAAAAACACCTCAAAATTTGTAACGAATTTGTAAAACTGAATTAAGAAAGTATAAAAAGAAA
Organism: Saprospira sp.; assembly: GCA_044379045.1. GTDB lineage: Bacteria > Bacteroidota > Bacteroidia > Chitinophagales > Saprospiraceae > Saprospira. The sequence goes on along the minus strand of JBIPOO010000345.1, from coordinate 2,194 downwards.
AAACACAGCAAAAAAAATTGTGTACTTGGCAAACAAAAAATAAAGAGTACACAGCAAAAAAAGATTTTTTAAAACTTAAAAATCAAGAACATTATGAAAAACAGAAGCATTTTCTGCTGCTTAGTTGCGGCACTCTCCCTCTTTGCTATAACTGAACTTAATGCGCAGTTTTCTGAAAGAGCAAGTCAGTCTTGTGTTGAAAAGCCAATGAATGGAATTTATTCCAGTGGAATCTCCGAAAGAGCGCCTTTGGCCTTTGCTCATCTCGAGGAACGCGATGTACTTTGGGAAAAAAGAATCTGGCGCGAGATCGATGTAAAGGAAAAACGTAATCATCATTTTGCAAGTCCAAACCGATTTTTTATCAATATCCTGCTCGAAGGATTGGAAGATAAAAAAATTAGAGCCTTTAGCGCCGAAAATGAAAATTTTACAAAGGAAATTGCTTTTGACGATATCAAAAAGATGCTCAACACATCTGATACCGTAGAGGTTGAAGATCTTGTCACGGGTGTTATCTCAATGGTTCCTGTATCTAACAGTTTCGATCCCATGAATGTGGTAAAGTACAGAATTAAAGAAGTGGTATATTTTGATGCTAAAAACGGGCAAATGAATACCAGGATTTTAGGCATAGCGCCCATAGTGAATTTAACCGATAATCAGGGTAACCTTGTTGCCACAACTGCACTTTGCTGGTTCAATTATAATGACTTGCGACCGCTTCTTGCAAAAGAAGCTATGATGAGCGATGCCAGCGATTTGCGCGATTTTAGCTGGGATGATGTTTTTCAGGCCAGAGTTTTTGCAAGCCTTATTACCAAAGAATCGAACGTGAAAGATGTAAGGTTGCAGGATCAACATTCCGGAATGGCAGTTTTGCATGAAAGTGAAAAAATTAAAGAAAATATCAGAAATATAGAAGCCGATTTTTTTGGAGAGAACTAGTAGCTGATAATCAATTTTGTATAAGTCCTGCAGTCGAGTATTGCAGGGCTTTTTTTATTCAATTAAAAAAAATATAAAAAAAGTTGATACTGATGTTCACAGGTTCATTTTTAATGTCATTAACTATTGGTAAACCATAGAAAAAATTGCAGCATTTTTGTGTATTATGCTGTTTAACAATATAATATAATGTTATTTATAAAGAGCACCCAAGTCCATGTATTTCATTGAGAAATGCGATTTAGCCCCCCATTGGTTTATATTTACCTCTTCATAAAAATGGAGAGGTTTTTTATTTGAGGTGATTCCTTTTTTTAATATAATTCTGCGAATAATTATCTTTGGGAAAATTATTATTTAAGCCTTCAAAATCAGATTGATTTTTTAATCGATGAAGGTTAATTTTATTAAATTATGTGCAGAATAGCAGGAATTTGGGATTTTAATTCGGGATCAGATTCCGAGATGCTGAACCATATGCGCGACAGGCTGCATTATGGAGGTCCCGATAGTGCCGACAGTTACATTGCTCCCGATACTCAACTGATGCTGGGCCACCGCCGCTTATCCATCATTGATTTATCGGATGCAGGCAGGCAACCTATGCGCTTTGGGCATAGAGTTGTTGTATTCAATGGTGAGATTTACAATTACCGTGAAATTGCAGACGAGTTAAAAAGCATAGGCTGTATTTTCGAAACAGGTTCCGATACGGAAGTACTGCTTCAGGCTTTTGCACAATGGGGTAGGGAGGCGGTCTCAAAATTCAGAGGTATGTTTGCCTTCGCGCTTTGGGATGAAAAAAATAAAAAATTACTGCTTTGCCGCGACCGATTAGGCGTAAAGCCCTTGTATTGGTATTTCAAAGATGGTCTTTTTATGTTCGCCTCTGAAACAAAAGCTTTTCAGGAACATCCCCGATTCGATCGGACAATTTCACCCGATGGGGTTTCTCTTTTTTTGCAACAGGGCTATATTCAGGCTCCCCATTCAATTTATAAATATTTGCATAAACTCGAACCCGGCTCTTTCCTTGAGATTGATGAAAAGTCAGATATTCAGCTTAGCAAATATTGGGATGCTGCCGATGTCTATAAAAATTCGGAAACTGCACATGGCAGTGAAACTGAATTAACAGATCGACTCGAAAACCTGCTGAAAGCCTCTTTCAGTTTGAGAATGGTTGCCGATGTGCCGGTGGGTATGTTTCTAAGTGGCGGGATAGATTCCTCTACTGTTGCTGCAA
>JBIPOO010000450.1:0-3748 GCA_044379045.1 Saprospira sp. | reverse complement strand
TAGGCAAAAATCAGGACGGCTTTAGCCTCCGATTTTTCAATGCCTTTGGAGCAGGTGGTTATAACCCCTGAAATGACGAACATAGCTATTTCACGCAAAGCCGCAAAGACCGACCAAATCTACATTTACGCAAAGACCGCAAAGTACCCATTAGCCGATAGGCAAAAATCAGGACGGCTTTAGCCTCCGATTTTTCAATGCCTTTGGAGCAGGTGGTTTTAACTCCTGAAATGACGAACTCGGTTAGTTCACGCAGGTGGTTTTAACCCCTGATATGACGAACACGGCTATCTCTCGCAAAGATCGCAAAGTCGCACTAGCTTTACAATTACGCAAAGACCGCAAAGAAACGCATCAGCCGATAAGCTAAAAAAAGTAGGATGGTTTTAACCCCTGATATGACGAACTCGGTTATTTCACGCAAAGATCACAAAGACGTACTACTAGTACCTCGCTCCCTACAACGCTCTTGCCTTTGAAAACGAAATTATTATTTAAAAAAAAATGGAAAACCTCCCTTTTTTTTCAGTTAAAATTGTTATACTTGTGTCTTTATGCTAGCCAAAATCTACACTAAACGAAAGTATACACGAATCTGCATATGACCAAAACTATACACCGACCATCAATGCTACATTACAGCAATAAAATAATAGCCGCTTTAGCTGTTGTTTACGCATTTGGCTTCCCCAGCAATGCTGCTTCCTTTTCATATCACCAAAATAAATTTGTTGGCATATGAGCAATAATGTTTACAAGAAATCATTTTTGATACGCAGCTTTGCCGGTCTTGGAAGCTGGGCGTTTACCCTAGCGCTTTTTTTTGCTTGTCTATTTAGCCAAAATGGATGGGGGCAGGTAGGTGGTGCTAATGCCACTTACAGTTATGTGAGCTCCCAAACAACTTCAACTTATACGTCGATTACAGGAGGAACTCAGCACTATGCTACCACTGCCGTTGCTACAAATGGTGTAACAACAGCTGTTAATATTGGTTTTAATTTTAGCTTCAACGGTCGAAGTTATAGTCAGCTTTTTATTTCTAATAATGGATTTATTACATTTGGTGTTGCTCCGGGAATAACCAATTACACCCCATTATCAAATACAACCGCTCCATTCAATCATGATGGTGTTATTTCAGGTATGGGCTCAAATTTGGTTAATTCCACTGCAACTGGTGCTTCAGCAGAAGTTAGGTCTCAACTCACGGGTACAGCTCCAAATAGAATTTTTATTATTCAATATAAAGATGTAAAACTAACCGGTGGATCAGCCAATCAACGCCTTACTTTTCAAATACAGCTAAAGGAAAATGGAAACGTTATCGACATAGTCTATGGGCCGAATAATGCCTCTGGAACGGGCGCATGGTCAGGTCAAGTAGGTGTACGAGGAAGTTCGCAATCTGATTATTCAAACAGGACTGGAACCAATTGGACATCTGCAACTATTGGTACAGTTAATACAAGCACGATGACGTTTGGTATAGCCGGAGGAACTACAATACCTGCAGCAAATTTATGTTACCGTTTTACACCGCCCGCAGCAATGGCGGCTCCAACACATGCAACTTTGCCTTATACAGAAAACTTTAATACTGATCCATGGTCTGCTGGTACTTGGCTGCAGTCATTACCGTCCACAGCAAGTGTGAGAACTTGGCCGGGTCGTGGAGATAATAGCTGGCGAAGAGACAATGTTACAGCCGCAAATTCAGGTTGGACAGGAATTACTGGAGGATACACGGTAGCTGCTCCTGCAGCAAGCGGAACGGCAAGATTTCATAGCTTTGATACTCGAGCAGGTATCAAAGGCAATATGGATTTTTATTTAAATTTTTCTACAGTTGGTACAAAGGTTTTAACATTTGACTACCTTAATACAGTCGGAACTGATAATCTTGTAGTGCAGCTTTCAACCGATGGGGGTGCTACTTTTGGCGCGGCTTTAACCACACTGACAACTTCAACCGCCTGGACCACCCAAACAATTAATCTCGGATCTTCAACTTCTACAACATGCGTTGTCCGTTTTGTTGCAACTTCAGATTGGGGGTCAGGAGCAGCAGATTTAGGAGTTGACAATGTTAGTATAACCATCCCAACCCCAGCTTGTGCAACAACTCCAAGCCCATCAAATGCAGCTACTGGAGTAGCTCAATTACCAACTTTGTCTTGGGCAGCAGTTTCTGGTGCAACTGGATATGATGTATACTTCGGTACAACCTCTGGTTCACTCTCCTTAGTCTCTACCAATCAGGCGGGTACTAGTTATAGTCCGGCATCGTTGAACGCCTCAACTCTATATTATTGGAGAGTGGTTCCAGTTAATACTTATGGAAACAGAGCAAGCGGTTGTTCAGAGTGGAGCTTTACAACTTCTGCACCTACACCAACTATTTCAGTAGGTACTTTAACCGCATTTGGAAACCAATGTGTCAGCACAACTTCGGCAGCAGGTAGTTTTACTGTTTCTGGAATCAATTTAACGGCAAACGTGAATATTGCTGCGTTGTCTGGATATTCCTATTGTTTAACAGCAGGTGGAACTTACACCACAACTCTTTCTATTCCTGCTTCTGGAACATTGGCTAGCACCTTGGTGTACGTGAAATTCAATCCAACAGCCGCTAGTGCCTTCAATGGTAATATTGTCGTATCCAGTGCAGGTGCACCTTCTCAAAACGTAGCGGCTACTGGTACGGGGGTGAATACTAGTATTAGTACCCAACCTTCGTCGGCAGCAGCAACCTATTGTACAGGTGGAACTGCAACAGCATTAACTGTCGCTGCAACTGCAGCTTCAGGTTCGGCTTTTTCGTATCAATGGTACTCTAACACAATTGCCTCCACTTCCGGAGGTACAGCGGTTGGTACAAATTCCGCATCCTATACACCTTTAACAACTACAAATGGTACATTGTACTACTATTGTGTTGTTTCTGGTTGTGGAACTGCAGCAACTTCGACAGTTAGTGGAGCAATTACAACATCAGGAGGAAGTGTTCCTTATAATGAGCCATTTACAACGACAGCAACACCTAACTGTTGGGGTATTACAGGATGGACAATAGGTTCAATACGTGGGGTAACAGGTAATACAGGTAATAATATCTACAAGAATTTGTATTCGGCAGCAACTACTGGTCAGTTTAACTCAGGTGATATTGGTACTGTTGTCTCAAATATGAAATTGTATCTCGATTATAAGCATTCCAATTATGCTTCACCTTATGGAGCTCCAGGTGCAGGTTCAGGAAGTTTTAAGGTTCAAATTTCTTCAAATTCAGGATCATCTTATACAGATTTAGCAACTATAAGTAATGATGCTTCAACATCATGGAGAACTTTGGAATATGATCTTAGTTCTTATGTTGGCATGAATGTAAGGTTTAGAATTCTTGCAACTTGGGTTTCTGGAGATTGGGATTACGGTTTTGATAATTTCAAAATTCAATTACCCCCTCCTCCAGCTCAACCCTCAGTCATATCAGGTACTTTAGCCCCTGAAGTAGGTTCCTCTCAAACATATTCAGTAACGAATGTTTCAGGCGTAACATATACATGGTCTTTCCCTTCCGGATGGAGTATAACAAATGGTCAAGGTACTAACAGTGTGACGGTATCAGTTGGTGGAACGAATGGAACAATTTCCGTTACTCCTTCCAATATATCTGGTAATGGAACAGCAAGAACAACAACAACCACTATTCCAAATTACCGTTGGAAATACATTTCATCAAATC
>JBIPOO010000343.1:0-3753 GCA_044379045.1 Saprospira sp. | reverse complement strand
TGACCGATAGTGGAAAAGATGGACTTTCTTATTGGGCAGACCCGGCGGCAGGTTCTGGCTACATCAAAATCACCAGATTTGTTCCTCAATTTGGATTATTCGTTCCAGTAAAAGAGTTTGGATCTGAGTTTGGCAATTTTATTAATTATCCATTTATAGTAGGTCCAAACAAAGAAAATGTCGATGATAATATGACGACATCGGCTTGCGTTTTATCCGATGTAAATAATTCAATGCCATCTTCTTTTGAGTCTTCTGTTTTTCCAAATCCCAACAATGGCAGCTTCAATGTTCGCTTAAATTTTGAAAAAGCGCAGGATGTTAGTTGCAAGGTTTATAATTCCCTTGGACAATTGGTTTACAGCAAATCTTATAGCCAAATAAACTCAGAAAGTTCCGAAATCGTATTGGAAAATAAAGCTAAGGGAATTTATATTGTTCAATTTGAAACTGATTCACGCCGATGGACACATAAGGTAGTTGTAGAATAATAACTACTCCAAAGCTTCAACCTTATCCAAATCGAGATAATATTCGCTGTGTGTTCCCCCACCCTTTCCTTGACCCTTCATAACTTTCAGGCTGCCGTACACTTTTATGGCAGCTTTTTTATTTTCAGGGAATTTGACTTTACTTGGGTAAAAATATCCGACGATTTGATTGCCTTTGTATTTGCGATCAGGATCTAGGTATTCATGCTTTTCTTCTTCTCCATCGTTCAGCGACATTTTCATCATATGCTGAGCCGGAATTTCAGATATTTTTGCATCGAAACAGATTTTTTTATCGACAAAGTCAAATAGATTTTCACCCGCTTTTAACATTTGATAGTCGGTATGCATCGAACTTTTGTTGTTTGATTCACTGATATTAACTTTTGTGCTTTTGCAAGCGCAAAAAGCAAATAATAAAAGAACAAATAAAGTAGCAATTTTCATAAGCCTGAATGGTACTGATTAAAATATATTCAACCTCTTTATGGTATGATTTGATAAAATATCTTTTTGAAAAAAAATTTGAATTAAGGTAACACTATTTGTGATAACAACATTAAATGTAAACAAACAAATTGCAAGAAAATCCAAAATTCAGATAAAAATGAAAAGCCAGCATACGAATCTCGAAACACTTAAAGCTTCAGTCTTAGCACTGAAAGAGAGATACTTAAGTCAGGCAATAGCAGAAAATAAGTTTGCAGCTCAGAATAAAGAATATGTTATAAGTTTATTAAAATCTATTGCTTAAATGCAACGACATAAATTTATCATTTTAATACAATGGCCTTCCAAAATTGGAAGGTTTTTTTGTGCTAATTATTATTTTAAAAAAAATTTAAAAAAAAATACTGATCAGCGGTAACAAAGTAGAAAAATGATGCATTAAGTTATGCCGTGTGCATTTTTTTAAAAAAAACGATACCAAATCCTGCTTTCAATCTTTGAGGATTGATGCAAAGATTTATCAGATAAATAGCATTCATCCTTGTTTTTTATTAGGCCTCCTCCGGGAGGTCTTTTTTATTTTGATAGGATAGGAAACAAAAAAAGGAGCCGACATTGCTGCCGACTCCTTTGATATTTAAAATAAGTTATAGCTTATTTTCTGGTCACAACCAATCTTTGTGTTTTTTGAATTCCGTCTGCTGTGATTTCCACCATATAGATGGCAGCAGGCAATTCAGAAACATTGAGACTGTGCTGAACATTCATTACATCGCTGTATTCAGCTAACTGAATGATTTGTCCCAAACTATTGATAAGTCTGATACGAACATTGGCAGTTGTACCCAATTCTACAGAAACCATTGATTGATTTTCTGTTGGATTAGGGAAAATAGTAGCCGACCAATTATTGGCAGTAAGTGCAATTGCAACCGGTGGTTGATTTACAGTTGCTGTCTGTGTAGTTGCACAACCATTGGCATCTGTGATAGTAACAGTGTATGTTCCTGCAACAAGACCATTCAAGTCTTCAGTTGTAGCACCATTCGACCAAACAAAGCTAAAAGGAGCAGTTCCACCACTTACTGTAAGATTTACAGCACCATTATTACCACCAAATGTTGTTACATCAGTTGTAGTAGCTGTTGCGGCAAGATTTCCATTTGAAGTACCTACAGTTGCATTAGCAGTTGAAGCACAACCATTGGCATCGATAACAGTAACTGTGTATGAGCCAGCAGCAAGCGCGCTGATAGAAGCATTGGTTTGACCATTGTTCCAAACAAAGCTGAAAGGAGCAGTTCCTCCATTGGCAGTTGCAGTTGCAGAGCCATCGGCAGCAATACAAGTTGCGTTTGTAGTCGTTGCAGATGTTGTCAATGAACCAGAGCTATTAGCAACAGTTACTGAAGTTGTAGTAACACAACCATTTGCATCACTGATTGTAGCAAGATAGTTGCCTGCAGAAAGTCCGGAAATAGTAGCATCGGTAGCTCCGTTATTCCAAACATAACTGAAAGGTGCAGTTCCACCGTTAGTTGAAATTGTAGCTGTACCATTTACGGAGGCACATACTGCTGCAGTTGATGTTGCAGTTGCGCTAAGGTTACCAGGATCTACACCTACAAAGGCAGTTGCTAGACTTTGACAACCATTTGCGTCTGTGATTGTAACAAAAATTGTTGTACCGGGTAATCCTGTTACAGTGCTAGTGGTTTGGGGAGTTGACCATTGATAAGTAAATGGAGCAGTGCCTCCGGTGTTGGTAGCTGTTGCAGTTCCGTTTGAGCCATTACAAGTTTCGGGAGTTGTAGAAACTGTAGCAACTAAATTACCAGAATTTACTGCAACAGAGGTAGAAGCTGTGTTTACACAACCATTGGCATCAGTAACAGTAACAGCGTAAGTACCTGCAGCAAGGCCACTTAGTGAAGTAGCAGTAGAACCATTACTCCATGATGTTGTGAAAGGAGCTGTACCCCCAGTAATTGTGGCTGATGCAGTACCGTTATTTGCAGTACAGATTGTATTAACAGAAGCAGCTGAAACAGCCAGTGTACCTGATGTTGTACTCACTGTAGCAGTTGAAGTTCTTGCACAACCATTGGCATCTGTAACGGTAACAGAATAGCTACCAGCAGCCAAACCATTTACAGTTGTAGAAGTAGCACCATTACTCCACAGAGTATTGAACGGAGCAGTACCACCAACTATATTTACAGAAACTGAACCATTTGAAGCAATACAAGTAGCTGCAGTTGCGGATGCAGTTGCATTGAGTGTACCTGAATTTGTAGAAACAGTATTTGTAGAAGTGCTCACACAGCCATTAGCATCTGTAACGGTTACTGTGTAAGAACCTGCTGAAAGGTTAGATGCAGTATTTCCAGTAGCACCATTCGACCATAGAACATTGAAAGGTGCAGTTCCACCTGCAATTACTACAGTTGCAGAACCATCTGCAGCAATACAGTTGGCCGCAACCGTTGTGATTGTTGATCCAAGATTACCAGAACCTGTAGTTACTGTTGCAGCTGAAGTACCAACACAACCGTTAGCATCGGTTACCGTAACAGTATATGAAGCTGCAGCAAGACCTGAAGCCGTAGCAGTTGTCTGTCCGTTTGACCAAAGGTAACTGAAAGGACTAAGACCATTGCTAGTGCTTACTGTCGCTGTACCATCAGCAGCAAGACAGGTAGCTGCAGTTGCATTGGCTGTATTGTTTAATGCAATATTATTGGCATTAACATTAATATTTAAACTATTCTGACAACCTATAGCATCAGTAACGCTTACAGTATAAGAACCT
>JBIPOO010000344.1:0-3753 GCA_044379045.1 Saprospira sp. | reverse complement strand
ACTTTGCATTACCATACCATTATGGGAGAATTTTATCTTAAAATTGATAATCGGCAAAATGCATTTGTTAGTTCAAACAAGGAGGAGTTACTATTGATGATAGATAGTCGACTGCTCCATCATCTGCTTTTTGAAAAAATTCAAATAATTTCGGGCTGATAAATAATACGATTTGATTGATGAAAATTGACCAGAATTGTATTTACTGTATGATCAATTTGTAATCACCAAAAGACAATCCGCCCCAAATACCTAGTCCTCCATTGATATTCGATTCTATACGGACATAACTAGTGAATGGCCCTTGCGTTCCAATATTATATTCCAATGTTTGCCAGAAACGGAAATGGCGGTAATCGAGATTTGCCGAACGAACTGTGACGGTATCTCCGCGCAAGAAATAACCAAAGGTATTGACATCGAAATCGGCAGTTTGTGGCTGTCCGCGCTGAATTGGAAATTCAAATTCTCTGCCGTCGAAAATTTTATCATCCGTAACTGAGCCTCCCAATAATGCAAACATTGGTTCCCTGTTTCTTTGGGTAAAAATTCGGTAGAAATCGGCCCGATTGGGAAAGTCGCGAAGTTTTGCTCTTATCTCAACTAAGGAATCATTGGCAGGAAAATCGGGATGACTGACATAAAAAACAGAATCGAGCGGAATAAGCGGCGGTATAGTGGTTGTGGCCCTAACCGTATCTTCGCCATTAATTACTGTTAAATAATAGCTGTTGCCTTGGGTTGGCACCAGTGCCGAGCTGCCCAGAAATCTACCTATATCAACATAAATACAGTAATTCAGTGTACCCAGATCAACGCCGCCCAGGCCAATAGATGTAGCGATGATTTCAGCCAGTGTTGAATCGAAACTCAAAATGTCATTGAGACAAATTTCTGTTAACTGCACTTCAACAGTTCCATCCGATACTTTTACGATGGCATCGTGAATAAACAATTCATTCAATGCCTCTGGACTAAGTGTTGAAGTATATGGAAAACTTTTAGTAAGAATGACATAGGGTGGCAATGCAGAATCGCCATATTCTATATAGCCTTCAACCGAAATCTCTGCTTTGTCGAAGACATCTTGTGGAATGTATTCTTCTTCGCAGGAGAGGAGTAGGAGGAGGAAGGGGATTAGGAAGAAAATAGATTTTTGCATATTTTATTTTAAGTATCAAGTATCAAGTATAAAGTATCAAGTATTAAGATTTTTCAAATTTTCATCTCGTCCTAAAGACGAGACAAATTATCAAATTGATTTCCGTTTCATATTCCATTTAAAATTCCAGGTGATAGATGGTATAATCGGGAAGAGCGATACGCGATAGGATTTCAGTTCCACAGTTCCTGCTCTTGCATCGCTTTCGGGTACCGTGTAGGTAAAAAATACATTTCTGCGATTATAAACATTGTATGCCGATAAAACCAGGGTTGATTCGAAGTTTCGAGGTTTTTTATTCAGATTAAATGAGATGGACAAGTCGGCCCGGTGATAGTCGGGCAGACGGGCAGAGTTTCGGGTGCCATATTCGGTAATGGGTGTAAATCCAACCAGATATAAGCTACGGATGGGCGTATAAGGTGCGCCTGTTCCATATACAAAGGTTGCGCTGAAATTCCATCTTTTGTAATCGTAACTGGCTACAACAGCCAAATTGTGTAGACGATCGAAGCGGGTAGGGTAAATATTTCCCAGAATGTTTTCGAAATTACGAATAGACCTTGACAAGGTATAAGAAACCCAACCTGTGAGCGCCCCCTGATTTTTTCGCACAAAAAATTCTGCACCATAGGCATAGCCACGGCCACTCACAAATTCATTTTCAACTCTGGTATCGATGTTCTGTGTAAAATATTCAGAGTAATCGAGCTGATTAAAGAGGTCTTTATAATACAATTCGACTGAGGCTTCGAACATGTCGCCCTTGAAATTTCTGAAATAGCCCAGGGCATATTGTGTGCCCCATTGTGGTTTTACCTGTTCGGAACTGGGGACCCAGAGGTCGGTGGGTAGGGTAGTAGCCGAATTCGAAACTAAGTGAATGTATTGTCTGCCTAATGTAATGCCCAGTTTTATCGATGATGCTTTATCGACTGTAAATTTTGAACTAAAACGCGGTTCAGCTCCCCAAAAGGTTTTAACGGTCTGAAAAGGTCGGTATTCGGTAGAATCTGATGCTGAAGTATAGGGTCCCAGCTGTTGGAACATTGAGCCGCGGAAGCCAATATTTACACTGAATCGGGAGTTGATTTTCCAATCGTCGAGGATATAAATTCCTGTTTCCTGACCGTATTTTTTGTCGGGTGCAATAATAAAAGCTTCTTCGCCGGATGTAGCATTGGCAATATTGGGTGTGAAGGTATGATGCGTATAATCAGCCCCGAATTTTATCTGATGTTTGGGATTGGGATAATAGCTGAAACTGATTTTGCCACCCCAGTCGCGCACACCCGATTCCAATTTGAAAGAAAACTGATCCTGCGAACCTCCGCTCGAAAAGTCGTAATCGTTGAAAATGAACATGGCATTCATAAACAGCTTCTCATTAAATAGGTGATTCCAGCGCAGGGTACCTGTGGCATTGCCCCAATTGAGTTTGAAATTGATGCCGCGATCGGGATTGTTCAAATTCAGCACATCTCTTCCAAAATACCCACTTAGGAAAAGCCTGTCTTTTTTCGATAAGATATAGTTGGCTTTCAAATTCAGGTCGTAAAAGAAATAATTGGTCCCCTCGAAATTGGTGCCACGAAGAAATGGTTGCGCAACATCGAAAACATAGGTGCGGCGGGCCGACACGATAAAAGAAGACCTGTCTTTGACAATCGGCCCCTGAAAAGTCAGGCGCGAGGCGATAGCGCCTATACCCCCTTCGAGCACATAGTTGTTTTTATTGCCATCTTTCATTTGCACATCTATGACCGAGGAGAGTCGACTGCCATAATTGGCTGGCATACCACCTTTAATCAGCGTGGTATTTTTGATGGCATCTGAATTGAAAACTGAAAAGAAACCCAAAAGATGTCCGGCGTTGTAAACCACTGCTTCGTCGAGTAGTAATAGATTTTGGTCCACTCCGCCACCTCTGACAAAGAAACCCGTATTCCCCTCAGATGCCGAAAGTACGCCAGGTAAAAGTTGTATGGTTTTCAATACATCCACTTCACCCAAGAGCACTGGCAATTTTTTTATTTGATCCATCTGCAGCTCAATCGTGCCCATTTTGGTGTCTTCCACATTGGCATTGTTGCGCTGTGCCGTGATAACTACAGCAGAATCGATTTGTTGATCGGCAGTTGATAATTTTATGTTTAGAATGCTGTCTTTTTCCAGGTCGATGACTAACTCTTTTGGCGCATAACCGGCGTAGTTGATGCTAATGGTATATTTGCCTTTTTCTAGACTCAGTGAATAAAAACCATACTCATTGCTTGATGTACCTGCCTTGGCTTCGGCAGCATAAACTGTTGCATAAATTAAGTCCTCGCCACTATCTGCATCTTTGATATAACCGCTGAGCGTAAATTTTTGTGCATTGAGCAGTAAAGGTAAAAAAAGGAGTATTGGCAGCAGTTTGTACATTATTTGATATTTTGATTTTGAAACAGCATAGAGAGGAAAAAGTTGATATTAGCAATGTTAAATGCAAAGGTAAAAACAAATATAAGTTAGATTATATATGTTTTTATTACTGAGATGGGTTGTTTTTTTTAAAGATAGAATACTAATAATATGGTTTAAAATTTTGG
>JBIPOO010000342.1:0-3770 GCA_044379045.1 Saprospira sp. | reverse complement strand
AAATCGGAAGCTTTTCTACTGTCGGAACGAAGCAAATCCATTCTCCTGTTTGAATCGCTGCAGGAAAAAACAGCGCTACGTTTTGGAGGTGTTCCTGATAGCCTCATTGAAAAGGAAAGTGGACTGAGGAAATATGCAATATTTATTGAAAAGCAAAAGAGAGATGCAGTTAATGAGAAAAACCAGGGAAGAATAGCGGAATACGATCGGGAGTTGCTTGAAATACAACAGGAAATTGATAAAATTACTGTTGTGTTAAAACAAAAGTACCCTGCATATTATCAGTTAAAGTACCCTGAACTGAAAATAAAACCAAAAGACATTATGTCGAAACTGGGTGACAGTACAATAATGATAGAATATTTTCAGGGAAAGCAGCGGAGTTTTGTATTCGTGCTTCGAAATAATTCCTTCGATTGTCATCAAATTGTAGCCGACAGTACTGTTACCAACAGGGTTTTGGATTTTCAGAAATTGGTTTCCGATTTGCCCTATGCGGTTAAAAGTCCTGATGAATATTTTGGAAAATATAGCAGCACTGCACTGGAGCTGTATAATTTTTGGCTAAAACCATTCCTCAGTCCCAAAGACAAGGGCAAGCGTCTTGTGATTATCAGCGATGGCAGTTTGTCCTTCATGCCCTTCGATGCGCTGCTCACCCAAAAACCTGAGACTAAGCAGGCGAATTATTCCAATCTGCCATATTTGTTAAGATATTATACGATAAATTATAATTATTCAGCCCAATTATGGCTTCAACATCAACAGTCAAAGCCTCAACTGAATGGAAAGATTTTGGCAATGGCTCCTACCTATTTAAAAAAATCGGAAGATACCCTTGCGCTCAGAAACCGAATGCGCAGTGGCAAAGAACGTGATTTGAGGGATGGAATAACTGAACTGCCTGGTGCCGAAAAGGAAATTAAATTATTAAAAAACAGCTACAAGGGATTTTATCCTACCAAAATGAATGCTTCGGAGCGTGTTTGGAAGAAAAATTCCGCCGATTATGGTATTGTTCACTTTGCCATGCATGGGTTGATAGATGAAAGTGAGCCGGAGTTCTCGAGCTTGGTATTTGCTGAGGATGGCGATGCGCAGGAGGATAATTTCCTCTATGCGTATGAAATTAAACAATCAAAATTGAATGCTTCGCTTGTGGTACTCTCGGCCTGCGAAACAGGTGCGGGGAAATACCAGCGGGGTGAGGGTGTAATGAGCATCGGCAGGGGATTTATGTATGCAGGAGTGCCATCGGTTGTCATGACACTCTGGAAACTCAACGATCAGTCGGCAGCTGAGCTTATTGGGAATTTTTATGAAAACCTGGCAAATGGAATGCAAAAGGATAAAGCGCTGCAACAAGCAAAGCTAGAATATCTTGAGGCATCGAACAACAATACTGCACATCCTGCCTTATGGGCCTGTTTTATGCAATTGGGCGACTATTCCGCCATTAAAATCGAAAAGATAAATTATTTTAATTACCTTGTATTGGCGGGGCTTTTGTTGGCTGCTCTAGGTGTTTTATTTTTTTATCTCAGAAAAAGAAAATACAGTAATTAGTACTGAATAATTACATCAGAAAGTTTTTTAAAATTTAAGACCATTCATTTAATAAAAGTTTTATATTGCTACAGCCTTTTAATTTTAGGCCAATAAGTATGAAACAATTTTTGATTTTAGTCATTATCGGATTATTTTTTTCTTTACTTTTATCTTTTCAAAACTCAGGTAAAAACGATGCAGTTGAAGCTTTGAAAGAAAAGGCATTGGGATTTGAGTCAAAGCAGGAGAATGACTCGGCGGCTTTTTATTTTCTAAAGGCTAGAGGATTAGCCGAAAAAAATAAATCTAATGAATCGCTTAAATCTGTACTCGAAGCTGAAATTACATTTTGGGTAAGCCGTGAGGATAAGGAAATGGATGAGGTTAATAAAAAATTGCAGCTACTTTGGGATACTTATAGATCAGATGCAAAATTTAGAACCATCTATTATGAAGCCAAGTCGATTCTTTTCCTTAATAATTCAGACCGAGATTCCTTCGAATATTTCTTTAATGAAACTGTAAAAGCATTAAAAACTCAGAAAGATTATAAATATGAAATTTCATATTATTCATATGTTGCTCAGCAACTTATTTTCAATGATGATTTGTTAGGTGCAAAAAAATATGTTGAATTAGCTGAAAAATGTATCGAAGCATATAAACCCAAAAACAAAAGTGAAATAGATGATTATTTCTTAATGGCTACAGATTTTTATGTCCAATACGGAGATTGTGAAAAGGCATTGAAAGTAACTTTAAGCTCTTATGATGTAGCTAAAAATGAAAAACCTGATGATGTAATTGGATTGTCAAATATCCTCAATAATCTGGGGGTTATTTATGAATGTCTTGAAGATTATGATTATGCAAAAAAATATTACGATGAAAGCCTCAGACTTAGTTTGAAATTTGATGAAAATTCGGGTATTTCGATTTCCTACAATAATTTAGGACTGTTTCATGCAAAGCATTCTCGTGATTTTATTTCAGCTATAGAGCAACATAAAACTGCTTTAAAATATTCTACCGGAGAGAGCCAAAGAGATATTCAGAATAAAATTATTGCTCTTCAGGGATTAGCTGAACTTTCAATAAATCTACATAAATTAGATAGTGCTAAACATTATTGCGAAAAATTAATTGAATTACAAAAAAAAACAAATTACAGAGAAGCAATTACTTATGCAAAAATAGCAAAGATTGCTGTAAGAGAAAAAGATTTCACAAAGGCAACATATTATTATGAAAAATCATTAGGCCTATTTCGAAATAAGTTAGGGGACAAACATCACGAAACGTTGCGGGCTCTAACCCATGTTGCAAATGTAAACAAAGACCAAAAAAACTACCTTAGAGCTGCCGAGCTGCTTCAGAAGGCAATAGCAGGAAATAATACAGATATAATTGACAGTTCAGATATCAGAAAGAACCCTGATATTGATAAAGTTATTGACAGAGATTTGATGTTGTATCAACTAAGCTCTAAAATAACGCTTTTAGATAGTATGCGTTTAAATGGGGTGTCCGGCATTAAGACTGTAGATGTATATAATGCGGCACTTGCTTCTGTTGATTTAATGTTGTACATCAATCAAAATTTAAATCTAACTGGTTCAAAGACATTTTGGTTAAATAAGGAAGCGCATCAATTATTTGAGCAGGCAATTTACTACGCAGTTTTGGTTGACAAAGAGGAGCAAAACGATCATTACAAGGAAGAAGCCTTTCTATTATCTGAAAAAAGTAGATCAATTCTTCTTTTTGAATCGCTCAGAGAAAAATCTGCAACTCATTTTGCAGGTATACCTGATAGTTTGACAGATAAGGAAAAAAGCTTAAAAAGAATATTTTATAATCTAGAGAAAAAAAGAAACAATGCGCAAATAGAAAAAGATAGTCAACTTATATCTGTTTATGAGCGGGAGTTACTAGATATAAAAATGAAAATGGAAAGCTTAAATTCCTTATTCGTGCAAAAATACCCTGCTTTTTATCAGTTAAAATATCCTGAACTGAAAATAAAACCAAAAGACATTATGTCGAAACTCGGTGACAGTACCGTGATGGTTGAATATTTTCAGGGAAAGCAGCGAAGTTTTGTATTTGTACTCAGAAATAATTCCTTCGATTGTCATCAGATAGTAGCCGACAGTACTCTAACCAACAGGGTTTTGGATTTTCAGAAATTGGTTTCCGATTTGCCCTATGCGGTAAAAAGT
>JBIPOO010000341.1:0-3784 GCA_044379045.1 Saprospira sp. | reverse complement strand
ATTGCAGATGCAATGTTAGAAGTACTGTTTGTAGATGCCTGAATAGCAGAAAAAGTATTGGCGGCTGTGTTGCTGTTGGCAATAATTGCAGCTCCTGTATTATTTAGGTCGGAGCGGAAACCGATGGCATTGGCTCCGTTTACAGTAAGGGCAACCGGTCCATTATCTACTGTAATATTACGTCCGGCACCTGCACCACCAAAATCATAAGCCTGGTCAAGGGTTCCACCACTGCCCGAACTAAGGATAACTGAGTTCCCGCTGGAAATGCTCAAAGTATTACCATTCAAAGTCAAAGTCTGTAACTCGTTGGAAGGATTGGCATCTGCATCATTGATATTATCGGTAGAGCTGATTACAAAATTTGGGTAGGTTCCACTCACAGTTGTGGCGCCATTTCCTGTAAGGCTTACTACCTGATTGGGCGCCGTATTACTAATAACATTCCCATTTATGCCAATTCCACTTCCTGCTGTATATGCTGTGGAACCTGACGGCAGTGTAACTGAATTTCCATTAGATATACTCAGTGTATTTCCATTGATACTCAATGTTTGTGCGTCTGAATCATTTGCAATACTGTTGGCTGTTTGTGCATGCAATGCATAGGGTACGCTCAACAGTTGTGAAGTACCCATAAAAAGATAGTTACTGCCACCAGTTACATCCAATTCGACTTTTACAAAATAATTTCCGGAACCCCAGTTTATTGTACTGAATGTTCCTGATACCGGATTACCTGCGCCAAGGTCAAGGTTTACCAATCCAAGATTATTCGATGCAACAGTATGCGTTTCGGAATAAACCGAAGTACCTGTCGGGCTATTCTGTAAAATACTGATTCTGAATCCAACACTCTGATTTGCAATAAGATTACCGCTATTATCCCGGGCAACTGCCTGATATTTGAAAGCCTGTGGTGCCTGAGCAAATAGCCCTGTGGCAAAAATTAAAAAGCAAATTGTCATTATGCAGTTTTTCATTTTATCTGATTTTTTGGATTTTTGTAATAGTAAGTGTTTTATTCTCAGAATTGTAACATCTTAAAAGGTAATTAGCCGCCGGGTATTCATTCAAATCTAATTCAAAATGATTACCTATGATGTTGAATGCCTTGAGTTTTCTGCCCAAAAGATCGAAAAGTTCGGCTGAGTATGCTCCTGACAATGTAAAATCTATGTTCAGGACAGCATTAGTCGGATTGGGGTAAACTCTGACGAGATTATCGTTTTCAGTCTCATTAACCGAACTGACTGTCAAATATGGCTGATGAAAACCTTGTGTGAGTTTGACTGAGCCATTTTCAAGACTATTTATTACGGGCTCACCGATCGTCCAGCTCAGTGCAGCCGATCCGTTTTGAAAATGATCACCTGCAGTAGACAAAACAGTTTGACTAAAAGATTGGGCATTGAGCAAAATGCCTGTAAAAAGTAAATAAACAAAAGTAATTTTTGCAATCATAACTAAATTTGTATTTTGATAATTTGTGTGAAGCCAAAAATAGCTTTTAAATTCCAATATTGCAAATAAAAGTTTCTTTGTTCAAGTTGGTCTCAAATCCTTTTTGGGACAGGTAAAACTGAAATTATTATTTCAAATTTGTACTTTTGTTGAACTTATAAAGGAAATCTAACACAAAAGATAAAACATTTTTTAATGTCATCTGTTAAATTTCTAAATGTGAGTAATCTGTTTAATTGCCAAAAACAGAAAAAAGCTGCTTTCTTACGAAAATTCACTAATTTTGCGCGCAATGCTACTAAAGGACAATCATATTAGTACAGAATTCAATCATAAATCCGAAATCGGAGAAGTGTTTTCAGACGACGACAAAACAGCTGTATCGCGCAAACAAGATCATATTGCGCTCGCCTTTCAGTCGCAGGTTCAGCAAATGAGCCTCGATAACAGGTTCTATTATGAACCTATGTTGGCGGCACATCCTGAGGGCAAAGCAGATTCATTTACTTTTCTGGGAAAATCTTTTAAAACTCCACTCTGGGTTTCCAGTATGACAGGTGGCACTGCATTGGCAGGTAAAATCAATCACAACCTTGCAAGGGCTGCCGGTGAATTCGGCTTTGGCATGGGCTTAGGCAGTTGCCGTTCATTACTTACAGATGACACATTCCTTCCGGATTTTGATGTCAGAAGTCTTCTCGGAGATCACTTACCCTTGTATGCGAACCTTGGTATTGCTCAAATTGAAAAACTCATTGAAAAAAATCAAATAAATCTGATTGACAACCTCATTGATAAATTGCGTGCCGATGGATTGATTGTGCATGTAAATCCAATGCAGGAATGGCTTCAACCAGAAGGTGACCGCTTTAAAAATCCACCCTTAGAGACCTTGAAAAGGTTAATTGATCTGCGACCAAATCTAAACATTATTGTCAAGGAAGTTGGTCAGGGAATGGGACCCGAAAGTCTAAGCGCAGTGTTAAAGTTACCAATAATGGCCCTCGATTTTGCTGCAGCAGGTGGAACAAGCTTTTCAATGCTGGAGCTTTTGCGTAGCGAAAAAACTTACATGGAGGCTTATAAGCCTTTGGCATCTATTGGGCACAGTGCCGAAGAAATGGTAGGTTTTGTAAATCAGATACTCAAAGAAGAAAATGATATCCTTTGCAAAGAAGTCATTATCTCCGGTGGCATTCAGTCATTTGTCGATGGATACTACCTCACAAACAAAATTAATACTTCTTCAATATATGGACAGGCTTCTGCATTCTTAAAACATGCAAGAGGAAATTATGACGATCTTCAGCGTTTTATAAGTTTGGAGGTGAATGGTTTGGAATTAGCGAAAAGGTTTTTTAGGGTAAGGTAAATTTGGTTAATAGTTCAGAAGGTAGAAGGTAGAAGGTAGAAGGTAGAAATTAGAAGGTAGAAGGTAGAAGGTAGAAATTAGAAGTAAGAAATTAGAAATTAGAAATTAGAAGTAAGAAATTAGAAATTAGAAGTAAGAAATTAGAAATTAGAAGTAAGAAATTAGAAATTAGAAGTAAGAAATTAGAAATTAGAAGTAAGAAATTAGAAGGTAGTCTCGTCTTTCGGACGAGAAGAAGGTAGAAGGTAGTCTCGTCTTTAGGACGAGAAGAAATTAGAAGTAAGAAATAAAATTTGGTCCTACTAAATTGTTCAAAAGATAAATCCACAATAGAAATGAATAATCCTAAAATCGTATCAGGCTTCTCAAAATTATCTAAAAGAGGTAAACTCAGATGGCTGGCCGAGAATTTTTTCAATAACCCTGAAGAAGTAGCGCGCGAACTGAAAAGTTTTTGGTACGGCGATCCGCAGAAGCAGAAAATTTTCGACGAGTTTAGCGAAAACACCATCAGCAACTATTATTTGCCTTATTCCGTATGCCCCAATGTAATGATTAACAACGAGGTGTACTGCGTGCCTATGGTAATTGAAGAAAGTTCTGTGGTTGCTGCTGCTTCGAGTGCAGCAAAATTTTGGTTGGATCGTGGAGGATTCAAAACCGAAGTTATCTCCACCAAAAAAGTAGGACAGGTGCATTTCGAATGGCAGGGCGATGGCAAAAAACTGCAACATCTCATGCCACAGATTCGCCAACAAATTCACGCCGATACATCACACATTACCTGCAACATGAAAAAACGTGGTGGCGGTATTGTAGATATCAAGCTGGTCGACATGACACATCTCGAGGATAATTATTACCAGCTCAATATCAGTTTCGAAACCTGCGACTCGATGGGGGCCAACTTTATCAACTCCACACTTGAAGAGGCTGCCAGAATTTTGA
>JBIPOO010000098.1:0-13419 GCA_044379045.1 Saprospira sp. | reverse complement strand
ATGTTTATCCAAATCCGGTACTTGCAGAACGCATCGTAAATATCGACGCACCTTTTACTGTAGAAAAGTTGAGTATCGTTAATGCTTTGGGTCAAACTATGATAAAATTCGATAATCCTGAAAATTCAATTCAATTGCCAAGCGAATGGACTGCCGGTGTATACTACATGGTTTTTGAAACTGGTGGAAAAAGTGTAGTTAGCAAAATTATGATTCAGCAGTAATTAGAGCGGAAAGAATAAAAGAAAGGAATAGGAAAGACACTAATTTGTCTTGTTCTACAAACGATATGAAAATCAGACAATTTGAAAATTTCAATTCGAAGAAACGAAGTTCCGTGAACCAAAGCTCCGCGAAGCGAAACGGATTTTTCCATAGGGCTTCAGCTTATGTGAAAAACAAATGCGAAAGAGCGCGGTAATTCAGGAAAAAAATTGTCTGAAAAACAATATCGGTCTTTAGCTGATAATCTGATAATCTATTAAAGAAAATGTTTTGTGTTTGTTTATTTTGATTCGGTGCTGCGCAGTCTGTTTTTTTGTGTTTGTCTGTCAGGTTGTGCAGCCCGATATCTAAAATTAGTAGCGCGTTACTAATTACTTGTAAAGTGATGGGGTAGGCCTGTAACTTTGATTTGTGTAAATGATAATTAAGATTTTAAATTCATAATGCTAACCTTAAAATTTAGTAAAGTTTAAAATCTATAATAGAAAATGTTTTGTGTTTGTTTATTTTGATTCGGTGCTGCGCAGTCTGTTTTTTTGTGTTTGTCTGTCAGGTTGTGCAGCCCGATCATTTAAATAAGTGCAGTGTATCTCGGAGTTAGTACATGAGATTAAAAATCAATAAGTCTATTTTTCTATCTTCCGATTTTATGTTTATTTTATAATTTGGAAACTTGATAAAAACTCAGGTAGGGTATCTAAACGAAAATGTGTGATGGATGTTGAAACCAGTTCATTGCTTTCTTTCAGCCTAAGCTCTCCAAAGCAGCAGGTATGAGAATATGGTAGATTCCAGGGATAGATATTGCGTTTCTCTCCAATAAAAATATAGTCTTCTCCGGCTGCTTCAAATTCAAAAGTATATTTTATTTTTTGTTCGCTGAAGTATTTTAATTCAAGTTTGCCACTGCAGGGTGCTTCTTCGCAAAGGCCATCAATACTGACAGTGCCTTCCAGCTCATTAACCATAAAATTGTCGCCGAAGGGATTGAGCCATTCAATTAGTTGGCTGGTACCCCAGTTTACTTTAAATATCATTCGTTTTTTTCCTTCAGGACCAAAGCCGTTCACAAATTCGTGTTCACCCTGCATGATTTCATCCATACTGAAACCAAGTTCGCCGCTAGCATTTTGAAGCTTTGAACTAAGATTCATTATTGTAAAAAGAGCTATTTGAAGGCTTGGTATTTTTTCGAGTAGTTTTTCATTGCTTTCGCTAAGGAAAAAAGTCAGCACCTTGTTCAGAATATCAGAGCTGATTGGAAAAGTATTTAAATATTTAGCAACAGTATTTAATGGATTAACCATCTCAACTCTCTTGCCGCGAGAAACAGCTTTAAAGATAATCTTCGCCACCGTCTCAGGTTTTTGCGAGTATAGTGGTAATAAGAGCATCGAAAGTTTTCCGCCCAGGCTATCGCTTTCAACATCCTTATAAAATCCGGTATTCACCATATAGGGGTAGACTGTTGTAACCTTTATGTTGTAGCGTTTCAATTCATAATGCATGATTTCGCTGATAACCCCCATGGCCAGTTTAATAGCGGCATAGGCTCCCCAGGTAGGCATTCTGAAAAAAGCCTGACCGCTCGAAACATTGACAATATGACCTTTTCCTGCCTCTTTCATGGCGGGCAAAAAGGCATAAATATGGTAAAGCGAGCCCCAGAAATTTACATTTAACAGTTTTTCCCAGGTTTCTAAACTGGTATCTTCCAATTCATCATGGTGACCTATTCCGGCATTGTTAATCAGAATATCGAGTTTGCCATATTTTTCCAGAACAGTTTCGGCAAGTTGCTGCACTGCTTCTTTGTCTGCTACATTAACAGTATAGGTCTCGATTTTTACGCCTTTACGCGATAGGCGATGTTTGGCTTCTTCCAGTTTTTCGGCGTTGATATCAGTCAGAATCAGGTTTGCTCCTGCATTGGCAAATTCTGCTGCTGTATGTAGTCCAATTCCTTGAGCAGCCCCTGTGATCAGCACCAGTTTGCCTTTCAGGTTGTTTTTTTCTTTTCTAAAAAAGGATTTCAATTCCATGGCTTTGTTTATCATCGGTTAAAATTTCGAATGCACAGCGAAAATCAGTGTGAAGGCTTTCTCTAAGTCCAATTTTATTTTTTTCCTGAATACTGATTTCGCAGGAAGCAATTTTAGTGTTAAGGCAGTATTTGTCGCCACCTGGCGGATTATGGTAACGCAGTCCGGCAAAGGCTTCGGCAGGGGCATGAATTCTGCCGCTGATTTTGATATTTTTGTCCCAACATTCAAAAGTCCAGTCAAAATATTTGAATTTTGCTTTGGAGGCAAACCAGTTTTTTACATTATTAAGTCGGTATTCTTTGCCTTGGTGCCTAAGTACCAGCATGGTCATCATTGGTGTTTTTATCGGGCCCATTTTTAGTTGAGCTGTGATAATTTCCAAAAAAGTATCGGGTGCATTATCGAAACCTGCCACCTGACCCCAGGCATAGTAATCGGTATGTTTCTCGCCCCAGTTGTGGTTCTGACTGCCTGTCCAGTTTTTTATTTCAATTTGTTGATTATCTACGTTAAGACTGCCATTGAATACAGAAAAAGGCTGCGGTACCAGCGATTTAGCTTTTGGAAAGGGTAAATCGTAAAAGTCGATTGGAAGAAAAAAAAGAGGCTTGTCAATTGATTTATAACTCAAATCCCAGCTTAAGTCTAATGCTTTTCCTCTTGCATGTATGTTGTCTAGACTGTTCGAGCCAATTTTTAAGTCAAAATTTGAACTGTTTAAAACACATTGTCCGATTGGAAATTCTTCTTTTGCTGCAATCGGTTGTTGATTGGCATCGAAATATACCGCCCAGATTTCTCCCAAGGCTTTTTCGGGTTTATGATGGGGAGAAAAAATGGTATATCTAATCCAGAATGCCTTTGAGTCATCGGGTTTATTAGCTCGAATGAAATAGCTCTCATAATGTCCCCGACTTTGTCCTTGCCGATATCGTAAAAAATTTGCCTGAGCCTCAGCCTGAATAATTCTGATGCTTTTTTCCATTAGCTTATAGGTTTACTGTTCAAAGTGGGATGAAAAATAAATGTTTTTTCCTATTTAATCAAACAGTTTTAGTTTTTAAAGCATTTATCAGGGCTTTATTTGCCTTAAATTCGTAAGTTTGCGAACTAAATAATATTTAAATGTCAGCAACAACGCTTTTTTTAATAAATCCTATATTTACAAATGCCCCATTAACCCTGGCAATTATTGTCATCACGGGTATCACTTCCTATCAGGCATTTAACAATCCCGAACTTTACGGTAAACTTATTTTCAATCCTTATACCATCAACAAACGAAGGGAATGGTACCGTTTCTGGAGTTACGGTTTACTGCATGCAAATTGGATACACCTTGCTTTGAATCTTTTTGTGCTTTACGGTTTTGGAATGAGTGTGGAAATGACATACAAAGCACTTTTTGGCCCGATTGGAACGCTTTATTACCTATTGCTTTATGTGTTTGGACTGTCGGCTTCAACACTTTACGATTATTATAAACATCGTGAAAACTGGCATTATAATGCGGTTGGGGCATCAGGTGCCGTATCCGCGGTGCTATTTGCTGCCATTTTATTTCAGCCAACCCAGATTCTCTTGATTTATGGGATAATTCCTATTCCGGCAGTCATCGGCGGCGGATTATATCTCGCCTACTCATATTATATGGCAAGAAGAGGCAGAGACAATATAGGGCACGATGCGCATTTTTGGGGAGCTGTCTGGGGCTTTGTATTTACTGCTGCGCTAGATTACAGGTTGCTTTGGGCTTTTTGGGTACAGGTATCTACTCCGGAGCTATGGGGTTGGGGACCGAATTGATTGTTGGGTAACTTTTGTTTAGTAATTTATATAATAAACTTTAGTGCTGGCTTCGCAGGTTATTCTGCAAAAATTGCTGAAAGATCTATACTTAGACCAGGGAATTGTGTAGATTGAATGCAGTCGTCCTCCGTATAAGGCTTATTCCCAATATAGATTCCTGCATCATTTAAAGTATAAACTATTATTGATTTTACACTGCTTAGCACCATCCAATATTCTTTTACTCCAGATTCCTGATATACATCAAATTTCTGTTTCATTTCTTTTTTGGAATTGCCGGGTGATATAATTTCTATAACCAAATCGGGAGCGCCAATACATCCTTTTTCATCTAACTTTTTAGGGTCGCAAATTATACAAAGATCTGGTTGAACTACAGTAATCACTTCCTCGTCTTTTGTTTTATCTTTCCTGTAAGGTAGTCTTACATCAAATGGTGCAGCATATAATTTATATTGGGAGTTTTGAAGAAAATTAGCGAAAGATAAAAATAGTCTACCCGATATGTCCTGATGAAATCGATTAGGCGATTCAAGTTCGTAGACGATTCCATTTATCAACGCTACTCGTTTATCTGAATCCCATCTTAGATAATCTGAATAGGAGAATAATTTTTTATCATTTTCTAGCATAATCACTTTATTTTTAAAACTGCTACTCCCATCATCACCCATGCCCCAATTAAGAAAAGTCCACCTATCGGTGTCATCGGACCCAGAACCGGAGTAAGGAAACCAAGTCCCGTAAGTTCACGCGTTGAAAGCAGATATAGTGAACCTGAAAAACAAAAAATTCCGATGATAAAAAGTAAAGCTGCGTATGAAAGTAAACGCTGAGAATTACCAATTTTAGAAATTATACCGCAGGCCAATAGCGCAGCTACATGGTAATACTGATAACTGACCCCCAACTTAAAAGTTTCCAGTTTTTCGGGACTGATTTTGTCTGCAAGTCCGTGCGCTCCAAAGGCACCCAAAATAACAGCCAATGCGCCTAGGATGCAGGCTGTTAATAGAATTTGTTTCGATTTCATATTTGATATTATTTTATTGCCAATGTTCAATTTTTTCTTTCAAAGATTCTAAGAGCTTGTTTCTGACTGATACTTTAAAATGGATACTTTCATCGCTGTAATCATTTGTAATAAGTTCGATTTCATACTGTTTTAAAAACTGCATAACCTCATTCATTTTCAAATAAGGCACTGAAAAATCTATTTGACTTTCAATGATTTTTTCAATTTTTATAGAGTTTTCCAAAGCAAGTTTTGCAGCTTCGCGATAAGCGTTGATGAGTCCCGATGTACCTAATTTTGTTCCGCCGTAATATCTTACAACCACGATCAATAGATTTGTCAATCCAAAACTGTCAATTTGTCCAAGTATGGGTCGGCCGGCAGTGCCCGAGGGTTCTCCGTCATCATTCGCCCTGTAGTTTTTTCCATCTGTTCCCAGACGATAGGCATAACAGTGATGCGTTGCCTTAAAATGCTCTTTTTTGAGTAGGTCTAATTTTTCTTTTATTTCGATTTCATCAGACACAAAATAGGCAAAAGCAATAAATTTACTGCCTTTTTCCTTGAACTCGCCAATGCTAGGTGCTGCTATGGTTTGGTAAGTATCCAAAGTTAAATTTCCATAATGATTGGGTAATGAAAATGTCCAATCTGTGCTTTCAAAGCGTCAAACATATTTTCAACTGCTGCGATTCCTTTTTCTCCTAATTCTAATGAGTATTGATTTACATAGAGTTGTATATGCTGTTGCATGACTTCATAAGACATTTCCTGGGCATTGGCGCATACATAATCGCGAGATGCATCGGGATTAGCAAAGGCATATTCCAAACTTCGGCGCAGCACTCGGTTGATTTTCTGTAAAAGTTCCTTGTCAAAACCTCTTCGAGCAACAATTCCACCCAGTGGAATCGGTAAACCAGTGGTCTTTTCCCAATGTTCCCCAAGATCCATCACCTTGTGCAGCCCACGTTCGAAGTAGGTAAAGCGGTTCTCGTGAATGATAACACCCAAGTCAACTTTACCACCGAATACTGCCGTTTCTATATCAGAAAATAAGGTCTCTATTCTGTTTTTAGCTTGTGGAAAGGCGAAGCTGAGCAAAAAATTAGCTGTAGTAAACTTTCCGGGAATGGCAATGCTTAGATTTTCGACTTCAGTTTTGTCAATATTTCGCGCAGCTACGAGTAATGGCCCGCAATTATTACCCAGTGCCGAACCACTGCGCAGCAGAATGTACTTTTCGGTCAAATGCGCATAAGCATGATAACTCAGTTTTGTAATGTCCAATTCTGCATTAAAAGCCTTACGGTTCAATTCCTCAACATCAGCATGTAAAACCTCAAATTCAAGACCTTCGGTATCAATTTTTCCGTGCACCATAGCATCGAAGATAAAAGTGTCGTTAGGGCAGGGGGAGTATCCGAGTGTGAGTTTCATATTAAATCATAAATTAGAAATTAGAGCGCATCTGGTATCAGGTATCAAGAACCGAAGTTCCGCGAAGCGCATCAGGTATCAAGATTAAAAGCTTAACTGTTGTTTAAGAATTAGTTCCGTTAGACGTTGATTGTACATCTTACTTTTCGTTTTTTTCCTTTAAAAAGTACCTGATACTTTATACTTGATACAAAGTACCTAAATCTCATTCTTTCTTTTTCTATAATTTTTATAAGCTTTTATACCCAACATTAACAAAAACATAAAGATAATGATCGTGACAAAGGCATAAATAAAATCAAGTCTGCTTTTAAAAACGGCCAGCAATACGATTGCCAATAATAAAAGGGTGGCAATTTCATTGTAATAACGCAATTGATTAGAACTCATCGGAATTTTACCCAAACTGAGTTTTCGAATAATACCCTTACTGTAATGATGATAGCCTGTGAGTAAAAAAACAAAGCCCAATTTCCAGTGCATCCAGATATTTCCAGTGAACCAATCCCATCCATAGTAAAAAATCATCGTAAAACCGCCGATATAAGTCAATACCATAGCCGGATTCATGATAATATTGTAGAGCCTTTTTTCCATCAGTCCAAATTGATTTGACAAAATAGATTTTTCGGGCTCTGTTTTCTCCAATGCTTCTACATGATAAATAAATAGTCTCGGCAAATAGAATAGTCCGGCAAACCAACTGATGAGTCCTATAAAATGAATGGTTTTTCCAGTTTCGTAAATCCAATAATACATCTGATGCTTGATTGTGGCGAGTAAGGTTAAATCATTGCAAAAATAACTTAAAGCAATGCATAATTATAAGGCTATGACATATTTGTTTACAAAAATTACTTTACTTTTGTTTTTCGACTATTAAAAATTCTAAAAATAAAATCCATGCGTCTTTTATTATTTTTACTTTGCCTAAGCTCAGTCTTAACCACAGTTGCACAAAATGTACAGATTGTAAGAGGTAAAGTCCTCGACAAAGAAACCAAACAGCCTATTATCGGGGCTACAGTATTTGTCAAAGACATTGAACCACAAATTGCCACTGTAACGGATGTGGACGGTAACTTTACAATGGAAAATGTGCCACTCGGCCGCCAAACCATTCTCGCTCAATACGTTGGTTACAATCCCTTTGCTGCTGATAATTTGATTGTTTCGGCTGCTAAGGAACTTTACCTCGAGATTGAAATGATTGAGTCTTCGCAGATGACAGACGAGGTGCTTATTACAGCTACTGCTGGATCAAATACACCGCTGAACGAACTCTCAGTGGTGAGTACCCGTTCTTTTTCTGTAGAAGAAACGCAGCGTTATGCAGCAAGTATCAATGACCCGGGCCGAATGGTGATGGCCTTTCCGGGTGTTCAATCGAATAATGACTCTGAGAATGATATTGTTATACGCGGAAACTCTGCTGTAGGTGTGCTTTGGAGAGTGGAGGGCATGGATATAGCAAATCCCAACCACTTCGCCCGACCTGCAACAACAGGTGGGGGAGTATCGGTATTCAGTGCCTCTTTGTTATCAAATTCAGACTTTTCAACTGGAGCATTTGCTGCTGAATATGGCAATGCATTCTCTGGTGTTTTCGATATGCGTTTCCGCAAAGGAAATTTACAAAACCGTGAATATACTTTCCGTTTTGGTCTCATCGGTGTCGACTTAGCTACCGAAGGTCCCATTAAAAAAGGTCGTAGTTCTTACCTTATCAATGCCCGCTACTCAACCCTGGGTATTCTCGGCAACCTAGGCATTTATGTCATACGCGACAATGTTTCCAATAACTTTCAGGATTTATCTTTTAACCTATTTTTTTCATCGCCGGATAGCAAAAGCCAGTTTACAGTTTTTGGCATGGGTGGACTTAGTCAGGAAAACTGGTGGATGCGCGATACTGCCCGCTGGGAATATAACTACGATTACGATTGGAATAAAAACAATTCAAACCTGGGTGTTTTGGGGATGACCTACACCCGCCTCCTCAACGAAAAATCATTCTTAAAGATGACGCTTGGCGGTTCAGTGAGCGAGATTTTCGATTTTCAGATTTCACCGAGAATTACTGCTGACTCTGCTTTTTGGCTCGAGCGCAACGATTACCTCAATACGCAGTTTACCTTTCACCCGGTCTATAGTTATAAGGTTAGCAGTCAACTTCGTTTCAAAGCAGGTCTTATCTCCAGTTATCACCTTTGGGATCTTGAATATGGCGAAGACCGCGGTGGAACAGGCTATGTAAATATGCTCGGTTCATTCACTCCACTAGGCTTGAGGTCAGTTGGGCCCGCAGATTCATCTGAATATTTTGTACCAAATGGTGCGATTGAATTGGAAAGAGGCAGAGGTACAGGACTCAAAGGCAATAGCTTCCTGCAACAGGCTTATGTTCAAACCTCCTGGAGACCAACCGAAAAACTGACCATCAATGCAGGGGCACATGCCATGTATCTAGCACTGAACAATACTGCTGCTATCGATCCACGTCTATCTTTCAAATATGCTGCGGCTAAGAAAACAACCTTCACCCTTGCTTATGGATTGCACAGCAAAGCCCTCCCTTGGGGTACTTATATGCTGACTTTCCAGGATAGTACAGGCAATAATTATCAACCCAACAAGGATTTGAAATTTACCCGTTCGCACCATGTGGTGGCTGGAGTTGAACAGATTATCGGCAAGAGTTTCAGGGTGTCGCTCGAGGGATATTATCAATATTTGTTCAATATTCCAATCAGCACCGACCAAAACAGTTCTTACTGGTTCTACAATATGCGCGACAATTATGGCATTATGCCAATGACCGATGCCGGAACAGGACAAAACTATGGTGCAGATTTGTTGTTCGAAAAGTTCTTCACAAAAGGATTTTTTGTAATTGTTTCGGGATCATATCTACGCTCAACCTACAAGGCCTGGAACAATGAATTCCGTTCCACCCGTATGGATAACTTTTTCTCCAGCAGCTTAATTGGCACAAAAGAATTTACCTTAAATCAGGGCAAAGGCGGCGTGCTGCAGTTGGGTCTTAAAGCCTTTTTCCGCGGTGCGCTGCGCTACGAAACAGTTGATACTTTGGCTTCTCAGTCCTCTGGTTTCTTTGTTCCTAATGAAAGTAGAGCCTACGATGCACAATTTAAAAAACCTTATTTCCGTACCGATGCTCGTTTGGCTTATCGCCGCGATTACAAAAAAATCAACTGGATGCTGGCCCTCGATATTCAAAATGTCACCAATCAGGTCAATTATCGTTCATATCAGTACAATAGAAATACCCTTGGCTTAGAGCCCGATGCAAACTCGAGTTTGACACCGGTGCTGAGTTTTCAGTTAGATTTTTAGGATAATTAGATTTAATTTTGAAGTATGCTATTAAGAATTTTTATCTTGATGTTCATTAATGCCACTGTTTTTGCACAGACAGGTACTTTGAAAATTGTCACAAATGCTGCAGGAAGCATCAAAATTGATGGAGAAAATAAAGGTAGCATTGTGGCAAATGAGGTCAAGAAATTTGATTTGAAGGCCGATGAGTATATTGTTCAGTTTTACCCTGAATCAGGGAAAAAACCAATTTCAAAAGAGGCAACTATACAAGTTGGTAAATCTGAAGCCATTAATTTTGAAGTTTCAGTTCCTGATCAACAAAATAATAGCGTTATAAATAATTCAAATCTGCTTTTGCCGGAGATGGTTTTTGTTCAGGGAGGTACTTTTACCATGGGTTGCAGAGCAGAGCAGGGGAATGATTGCTGGGATAATGAGCCAGCACATACAGTAACGCTAAGTAGCTTTTCCATTGGTAAATACGAAGTAACACAGGCGCAGTGGGAAGCAGTAATGGGAGATAATCCGTCTGAGTTTAAATACTGTGAAAATTGCCCTGTAGAAAATGTGAATTGGAAAGATTGTCAGGTATTTATACAAAAGTTAAATGCCAAAACCGGAAAAACTTATCGATTGCCTACCGAAGCAGAATGGGAATATGCTGCACGAGGCGGCAGCAGCAGCCGTGGCTATAAATATGCTGGTTCCAATGAGATAGCAGCTGTTGCCTGGTATGATGGAAATAGTAACGATAAAACGCATCCCTTTGGTCAAAAATCTCCGAATGAGCTAGGTATTTATGATATGAGTGGCAATGTAGAAGAATGGTGTAGCGATTATTGGAAAGATAGTTATAATGCATTTGCTGAAAATAATCCAAGAGGACCAGAAATTGGCGATTACCATGTTTTTCGCGGTGGCAGTTGGATACACGTCCCTTCGTGTTGCGAGGTATGGAATCGTCACTACTATCCTGATTTTAGAAACGAAAATACAGGCTTCCGCCTTGTACTAGAACCTTAGTTCAAAATAGGAAACACCAAATGATTGGAAAAAATACAGCCTGCCATGCAGGACGCAAAGCCGCCCAAGGGACGCAGGGCGGGAGAAGCGGCAAGGCAAGGCAACTGTGAATAATGGGGCTGCTTCCAGTCCTCAAACAAAAAAGCTGATCGAAGCAGCGCAGCGTGGCGATGTGTATATCTTTAAGGATGTTACAGGAAGAATGTGACAGGGAGAAGGTTAAATCCCCTGGTTTTTATAATAAAATAATTTTGGCATAAAAATAGATACGTGATATATTTTTAACATTAAAAAACTAAAATTATGCAATTTCTAATTGGAGCGCTGTTGATCTTATTCTATAATCCCAACGGCTATTATTTTAACAATACCTTAAACATTAGTGCAGAGACAAAAACTGAAAGGCTTGCTGCAGACAGCGTAGAAATGGTATTTGTAGAGGGCGGAACCTTCAGCATGGGCTGCGAAGGGGGGGCTAAATGTCAGGCGCATCACATGCCGCTTCATGATGTAACTTTGAATAGTTTTTACATCAGTAAATATGAAATTACAAAAAAACAATTTGCGGAATTTGTGGCCAAAACCAGTTACAGGACCATGGCAGAAAAAAAAGGCTATTCAATCTATAGAGTTGGAAATAACAATGAAAAGAAGACAGGGCTGGATTGGAAAAACCAATCGGATGTCTATGCTATTGGCAATGCTGATCATGATTATCCGGTAATTCATGTCAGTTGGAACGATGCAGTGGAATATTGCCGCTGGCTGAGTAAAGAAACCGGAAAAAAATACCGACTTCCTACCGAGGCAGAATGGGAATATGCAGCAAGGGGTGGCGTAAAAAATCAAGGCTATAAATTTGCCGGCAGCAATAATGGCGACTCTGTTGCATGGCATAAGGATAACAGTGAGGATAAAATTTATCCTGTAGGGCAGAAAAAACCAAATGAACTTGGAATTTATGATATGAGCGGCAATGTATGGGAATTCTGCTCCGACTGGTTTGCCATGACATATGAAGGTTCTCTTATTATGAGCAAAAATCCCTTAGGCCCTGAAAAAGGGGATGCACATGTTAAACGTGGAGGCTCCTCGAGAAGCCTTCGTGAATCCACCCTGAACTATTCGAGAAGTATGTCCGATGTTGATTACAATAATGACGAAATCGGTTTCAGAATAGTGATGGAACCTTAGGATAACATTTGTATATTTTTTTAAAAAAATAATCTAAAACCATGAAAAAAAACATTTTATTATCATGTCTATTTTGCTTGATTTTTCTGAGCGCCTGCGAACAATCCAAAAAAGGAGCATGGACAAAAGCTGATAAAGCACAGTGTGTCTCGGAAGGGGAAAAGGAAATTAAAGATGATGAAAACTTCAAGATGATCGGCACGCTTATAAAGTTTGATGAAAAGGAGTTTGTCAAATGCATGTGCAATAAATTGGAAAACAAATATGAGTCTTACCCTGAGGCTGATGCCAAAATTGACAAAGATATGACGGAAGAGGAAACAAATAAACTGTTCATGGATTGTCTGGGTAAAGAATTTCAGGACTTGATGAAAGGCATGGAAGAAATGCAGAACAGCTCACCTGCTGATTGATTTTGTATATGGCAATAAAAACTGGTTAGGCTGGAATTATTCAAACGGACTAAAAGTTGAAAAATTTTTATTTTTCCAAACCTCGGATTATTTCCGGGGTTTTACTTTTGAATTATGGACATAAAATGTACTATAAATTGCAAAAACAATTTTCCATCGCGCCGCTCATAACATTCCGGATTTTATTCGGCTTACTATGCTTTTTCGGTCTGCTATGGTCTATTGCAAAAAATGAACTGGCTGAGCGTTATTTTAATACGGAATTTCATTTTAAATACTGGGGTTTTGAGTGGCTGCCTTATCCGAGTGATAATGGGATTCTATTCTTGTATATTTTGGCTTCTATTGGGGCATTGGCTATTGCTTTTGGAGCATTTTACAGGTGGTCGGTTCTTCTTTTTGCCTTGTCTTTTTCCTATTTGCATACGATAGATTCGACCAATTATATCAATCATTATTACCTGATCTGGATTTTTGCGTTCTACCTTTTTTTTGTGCCGGCCAATGCAGCTTTTTCCATTGATAGTCGAATGGGATGGGTAAAAAAAAGGACGGAGATTCCCGGTTTTTACCTGTTGCTTTTTCTTATTCAGATTGGAATTGTTTACACTTTTGCAGGAATTGCGAAAATCAACTCCGACTGGATTTTCAGAGCAATGCCAATGAAAATATGGCTTGGACAACAAGTCGATTTTCCAATACTTGGAGCCTTATTTGGCCAAAATTGGGTACATTTTACGATGAGTTGGTTTGCAGTTTTTTACGATTTGACAATTTTTGCTTGGCTGCTTTGGTCAAAAAGCCGGCCTTTTGCCTTTGTGGCAGTACTCGTTTT
Organism: Saprospira sp.; assembly: GCA_044379045.1. GTDB lineage: Bacteria > Bacteroidota > Bacteroidia > Chitinophagales > Saprospiraceae > Saprospira. The sequence goes on along the minus strand of JBIPOO010000098.1, from coordinate 78 downwards.
TCATTTGCTTACATCGCTGCTCTTTGATATTGGACTTTTTCCTCCGCTGATGATTGTGGCCTGCACCCTGTTTTTATC
>JBIPOO010000393.1:0-3025 GCA_044379045.1 Saprospira sp. | reverse complement strand
CAAAAAAATATGCAGACTGCCGGTATGTTCGAAATCAGAGCCCTAAAAGACGGAGAAAGTCTGAACATTGCCCAAGGTAAAAACATAGACGTAAGAATGGCTTCTTATGAAAGCGGTACAGACTACAATTTCTTCCAACTGGATGAGCAGGGTAAAGGGTGGCAATTTATTGACTACAACAAAAGAGTAGAAGTAAATGCCAACAAAGAAAAACTCAAAAAAGAAATTGAGAAAAAGGCACCGGCTTTGGCTTTTCCGCTCGATGACAAGTATTTCGCCTTCAATTACAGTGCTATCCTTGATGTTATGTTCAACGATAATTATGACCTGATTAGCAAGAACAGAAATAATCCTGCCATCATGCAAAAGGCAAAAAAATATGGGCTTATGTGGCTAGGTACACACTGCCACTCAGATGTAAACTTCAAAGGTGTTTATTATCCTGCTGCATTGATGGTTTGGAAAAGATTGAACGGAGATCAGTTTCCTGCATGGATGAAGGACGATTCTTACGATTTCTGCTCGCTAACTCCGCATGGGGGTAACATTTACGCACTGAGTGTTGAGGACAATGATGGTAAACGAGTCTATAAAGCCACCATTGAATGTGTAATGCCATTGAGCAGCCTGTTTAAATATAGTGCCGAATATTGGGAGAAAAACTATAAGGATGCCATGGCTAAACTCGACCAGGAAATGGCGCAGCTCAAATTGGAAGCAGATGTTTACCGCAGTTTCAGTATCAGTCAGTTGGGTATTTACAATTATGACAAACTGATGAACGAAGAAGAAAATGTTAAAATCATTGCAAATTTTACCGGGGATGAAGGCTTAAAAAAATCTGAGCCTAACTACAGCCCCAACGTGGTTTATTACGTTGCTGATGAAAAAACAATCATACATTTGCCAAAAGAGAACTGGGGTAAACTCAATCTGGTACCTGGCAACAAAGGTAGATTTGCGACAATTTTGCCTAATCAAACCTTAGGAATTTATACCGCTCAGAAATATGCTGAAATTGATTTCGAGGGTTTAAGAAAGCGGGACAATCCAAAAGTTGATTTTGTACTGACCTCAACCGACCAAAAAATTTCTTCCCCCGATGATGTGAGAAAACTGCTTGGGTTTTAACAGATTTTCATAATGGTTTTTTAAAAAAAGTGCAGTGAATATTCGCTGCACTTTTTTATTACTATTTTAAAAATTTAATTTCTACCCGTCTGTTCTTTGCTCTTCCCTCCTCGGTATCGTTTCTGGCTACAGGTTTAGTTTTGCCATATCCGGTTGTTTTCATCATTGTTTCCTGACAACCTTCTTTAACTAAAAATTCTTTTACAGAGGCAGCACGCTTTTCCGATAAGGTCTGATTCATTTTATCATCGCCGACGATATCGGTATGTCCCAGAATTTCAACTTTAAGATTATTTTTTTTGATAATTCCGGCAACCCGCTTAAGCTCGGGAATAGAAGCAGGTAAGAGGACACTTTCGCCTGTATTAAAGAAGAGATTATTAATACGGGCCGGTATGCTTTCCTCGATCATTTTTTCGAAAGTTACAAGCTTTATATCTTCACTAATAGCAGTAGGTTTATTGACATTAATAACATTCAAATTGTTGGAAGGTGGAAAATATCCTTCTTTTTCGATATAATATCCATAGTTTTTACCAAGGGGCAACACCATAAAATAGCTTCCATCTTTTGGATTCGTTTTGGAAGTGCCAATGACTCTACCAGTTTCGAGATCTTCCCACTTGATTGCGCAGGGTACCACCTCGCCATTGTCTCCTTTGACAGTTCCACTTACAGTTGCAACAAAATTGGGTCGAAGATGCTTTGGAAGGTACAAAAATAAAATTTTGGAGTTTCTTGAAAAATATGCCTTATCCCCTCCCGTATTAATTTGATAACCCCAGTCGCTGTTGGCAGAATTGATTTCTTTGCCAAGATTTACTGGCTCGGACCAACAGTCCCAACAGCTATCGGCCAATCTTTTCGATACAAACACATCAAGGTCCCCAAAACCACCATGACCACTGGATGCAAAATAAAGCGTTTTCATGTCTGGATGTAGAAATGCACTGCGATCTGTATAGCGTGTATTTATTACAGGGCCTAAATTTTTAGCTGGTCCCCAATTGCCATTTTCATCTTTCAAAGAAACATAGATATCTGACTGAAGGTCATAACCTCCGTGATAATCTGCAAGTTCATATCTGATTTTCCTAGGGTTCTCCAGATTTAAATTATAATTATTTTTATAAACTGAGCTAAATAGCAAGGCATTTCCATCACTTGATAAACTTAAATCAGCCTGCCAGATTCCCTGATTTATATTATCAGATATTTTTTCAGGTACTGTCATACCATATGATGTTAGTTCCGCATATTTAATTGACCCATCGCTAAAAAAGTAAAATGAAGTATTGTCAGCATTGATATGTTCCATTGCTTCATTTCCTGTTCTTGAACACAATTCTTCAAATAACTTGGGAGTTGCCCAATTTCCATTAGGAAGCTTGGTAGATGTAAATATATCTTCTGCCCCAAGGTTATCTTCCCTGGAATTTGCGCAGAAATACATTGTCTTCTCATCAGCTGAAATGATTGGAACATACTGCTTACCTTCCTTAGAATTATTTACTGAAGCTATTTCCTCTATTCTGATTGTCTTATCTAACGGGCCTTCCAGCATATTTATAAGCTTTATAAAATGTGGATCGTTTTTGAAATAATCAGCATAACTTTTGACTGTTTTAAGGGCTATATCAAATTTTTTATCCTCCAACTTAGGTTTTATCATTCTCTGCAGCGCAACAAAGGCTCGTTCCTTCGGTGCAGCTAGTTTTATATAATTATCGTATTGATCGAACATATCTTCTTTATAACCATTATAAAGAATGATTTTTCTGCCAATCTCCGCTATTCTGTAATCCTCTCTTTTGATTTCAGATAAAAAATCATAGTTATACTTTTCATAAAATTTGTTGAGTGTGGTCCACTCACCATCTATGGTATAAATATC
>JBIPOO010000340.1:0-3791 GCA_044379045.1 Saprospira sp. | reverse complement strand
GGCAAGCATCATGGCCGGAAATGTAGTGTTATTAAAACATGCTCCGAATGTTCCGAGATGCGCTGAAGCAATAACTCAATTATTTGAATTGGCAGGTTTTGAAAAAGGTGTTTTTCAACATGTTTTTACTTCGACCGCTGAGGTTGAAAAAATACTCGCCAGCGATGCAATAAAAGGGGTTGCACTTACCGGCAGTGTAAAAGCAGGTTCAGCTGTGGGACAAATGGCTTCGAAAAATGTCAAGCCTTCGGTACTTGAATTGGGCGGCTCCGATGCTTTTATTGTTTTAGGGGACGCAGATTTGGAAACTGCTGCCAAAACCGCTGTGATGTCAAGATTCGGCAATAATGGTCAAACCTGTATTGCGGCAAAAAGATTTATCTTGTTGGATTCCATTGCAGATGAATTTCAGCGCTTGCTCAAAAGAGAAATCAGTCTCTTGAAACAGGGCGATCCCATGGATAAAACCGTTGATCTCTCCCTAATGGCCAGGGCAGACCTGGCTGCAGCGCTTCAGCTGCAGGTTGAAGAAAGCATCGCTGCTGGTGCTGAGTTATTGCTCGAAGGTGGCTTGATTACTAAGGATTCAGCCATTTTTAAACCTGTGATGTTATCAAATATTCCCAAAAACTGTCCGGCATACAAAGAGGAGCTTTTTGGACCTGTACTGTCATGCTTTTCGGTAAATAATATTGACGATGCCCTGGTATTGGCAAATGATACAGAATTTGGGCTTGCGGCATCTATTTGGTCAGCTAATATCGATAAAGCCTTAGATATTGCCGCTTCGCTCGATGTGGGTGCTGTGGCAATTAATCAGTTGATGCGTTCTGTACCTGCGTTGCCATTTGGGGGTATTAAAAAATCGGGTTATGGTCGTGAATTGGGCAAGGAGGGGTTGAGGGCTTTTATGAATGTAAAATCGGTGATGTATTAATAGACATCAGATTGTCAGAAGTTAGATTGTCAGCTTTTTGACTTTTTAGATAATCGGATTGACAGAAGCCGGATTTTCAGCTCTTAGCTGACATCTGACAATCTGCTATCTGACAATCGCAAAACAAAAAAGGCCACCTCTCCAGGCAGCCCATTCCTAACAAATTAACTCAAAAACTCTCTCAATTATTTTTTTAGATTTTCAGATTTTCAGAAGGCAGATTGTCAGCTAATTATAAATAACTGATGTCTGATAATCTGATATCTGACAATCTGCTATCTGATTTGAATATTTGATTTTGCTGCGATTGTATTGATTCTTCCGCTGTTATCCTGTGCAGTTACAGTGTAGAAGTAAACTCCTGCTGCAAGTAGATTGCCAGATTCGTCGGCTGCATTCCAGGTTTCAGTGTTGAAAGTACCCTGACCGTTGTTGTCAGTTGAAGTGATGATTTTTACCAATTGACCTTTGATGTCGAAAATTTCTATTTGAATGCTCTCGGTTTCGCTATAATTGTGTCCTAGACTAACATAGAATCTTGTAGAGCTGGTTACTGGATTTGGATAGTTGTAAACATTGCTGTGTGCTAATGCTTCCATTTCGGTAGATGCTACTGTTCTGTCATTATTGGCTCTGTCAGTTTCGTTCAATTGTGCTTCCTGATTTTCAGTGCCGTCGTTCAATGCTATTGTGCTGTTATCACCACTCAACATGGAAGGACCAACTGCAATTGTAAGGCTTTCAGAAGCACCAACTGCGCAGGCATTTTCGGCATAAACTTCAACGTCACCACCTGCAAAACTCTGGCTGAATTTTATTTTAACATTTGCAGTGCCCTGTCCGGCTAAGATAACAGCTCCGTAAGGCGCAGTCCAAACATAATTTACACCGTTTATTTGCTCAACAGCATATTCGTAAGTAGCATCGGCCTGAACAGAAAGTTCATAGGTTTCGAATTTTGGTGCGGGTGGCACTACATCTACATAAATTGTTTTTGCAGTTGTTGTTCCGCATGCGGTTTGTCCGCTTACAGTGATATAACCATTTGAAAAACTGTAATCGATTTCAACAAAAATTCTGTTGCTTCCTTGTCCGCTTCTGATGGTCATACCTTGTGGCAAGGTCCAGTTGTATAGACTAACGCCTGGCTCCAAAGTAATTTTATATTTTGAAAAGCTAAAGGCAGCTGCTGCATCGCAAAGCAAAGTTTCACCTTCTATATTGGCGCTCAGGCTTGCCGGGCAATTCAAAGAAGCGCTGTTTTGTGCACGTGTTCCGATTTCATTGTTCTGAGCAAAAGCAGCAAAGCTGATGAAAGTGAAAAGAGCTGAGAGGATAGTTAAATTTTTCATGGCGTTAAATTTTATATAATTTGTCATTTGAGTTTGTTTCCCTAATTGTGTGATACAAAGGTAGGGTGACTCAAAGTCGAAATCCATGAGGCCGCTCAGTGAGATAGGTGACCGTCGTCATTTTTTAGGTTGATGGTAGTCAGGAGGATTTTTATCAGATATTAGATTTCAGATAAGAGATGTCAGATCCGAAAATCCGAAAGATATCGGATTCGGGATTAGATTACAGATTGTAGTATTTATGGGTTTTTTGGGTTTTTTATTCGAAATTTTCCATCGTTGATGATTTTTTCTTCACTTCGTTTGGCCACGAAGCTAAAGCATCGGTTTCGTTTGGTGGATGTTTTTTCTGAGGCTAAAGCCATCTGAAAAAACTGCACAGGGAAAAATCTGATGGTTTTAACCTCAGATTTTTTAACCATCGAATTAGACCTGGGTTTTAACCCGGGGCTTCGTTTGGTCCCGAAGCTAAAGCATCGGTTTCGTTTGGTGTTTTTTGTAGTGTCGGACGGCCGTCCAAAGCTACAATTATTACCCTAAACATACAATCCAAGCCCGTAGGGCTGTCATTTTTGTAGCCTCGTCGAGGTGAAAAAAAATGAATTGAACCCCATTCGGGGTGACATTTTAATGGTGCATATGATAATTATAATATTTTTAAAATGCCGACCCTGGTCTCTTTATTGCAAAAATCACGATCCAATGGAGCTTGCATATTTCAAAATATCAGGTTCTGTTTGCCCCGAAGCTAAAGCATCGCCTCGTTTGGTGGATGTTTTTTCTGAGGCTAAAGCCGTCTGAAAAAACTGCCCAGGGAAAAATCTGATGGTTTTAACCTCAGTTTTTTACCTACCGAATGAGACCTGGGTTTTAACCCGGGGCTTCGTTTGGTCCCGATGCTAAAACATCGGTTTCGTTTGCTGTTCCTGTTATTTGAAAATTATTTAAGCAATTTTTGTAAGCGGCCAAGATTTTGTACCTTTGCATAAATCCTGTCGTTATGAATAATCAGAAAGATAAAATAACTATTGCCGTCGACGGTTTTGCAGCCTGCGGTAAAAGTACCTTAGCAAAGGCCCTTGCAAGGGAGTTGGGATATATTTATATCGATTCCGGTGCGATGTACCGTGCCGTTACGCTCTATTTTCTGGATAATTCTATTGATATAAATGATGGGGCAGCAGTGAAAGCTGGACTGGAGAAAATAAACATAAGTTTTAAAAATATTGAAGGGCAAAACCATACTTTTCTCAATGGTCTTGATGTAGAAAAGGAGATAAGAGCCATGCGGGTTTCTGATTTTGTGAGTCCGGTGAGCACCATTTCATCGGTGAGGAGATTTTTGGTGGCCTGTCAAAAGGAAATGGGTAATATGAAAGGTATTGTAATGGATGGTCGAGATATCGGCACGGTAGTTTTTCCAGATGCTGAACTAAAATTGTTCATGACTGCCTCGCCGGAGGTACGTACCAAAAGGAGATTGCTCGAACTTGAATCGAAAG
>JBIPOO010000339.1:0-3835 GCA_044379045.1 Saprospira sp. | reverse complement strand
ATCCTCCGCCTCTTCACGCGATTGAATATTCAGAATATGCAGATTGGTACAGCCAAGTTTTCCAAAGGCGCTGAGGTAATTCTCGGCAACTTCATCGGGAATAGAAGAAGCTGTAGGCACAATGATAATTTTCTGCTGATTGCCTCCGCTCTCCCTCACAACATGCGCAAGGATGCCCTCTTGTATAAAATCGATACCGTAGTATTCGTTCTCTCCCTTATCTTCATTGCCCCCTATAGGTATGAGGGTTCCTTTAATTTGTTTTTGCATTGAAATCTATTGTTCAGATTGGTTATTTTAAAAAGTGCGCACAAATCTAAAAATAATTTTTAAATACCTATTTGTTTTAAATCGAGACTGATTCGTAAATATCAATCATTATCCCGTTTTCGTCTTTTTTACGCATCTTTTTAATTTTTCTTACAGATTTTTTCGATGCTTTGGCAAAAGATTTTGGTCTGATAACTACCCCGCGGTATTGACAAAGCGATTTTATAAATTCCGCTCCAAAAAAGACCAGTTGCGCTGAATAATATACCCATATTAGAATGACAATGAGCGAACCTGCCGCACCGTAGGCATTGATTACTCCAGCTCTTTTCAGGTAATATGCCATAAGCAATTGTCCTAGCCAAAATAGCAGCGATGCAAAAAAAGCACCCGCAAATACAAAACGCCAACGCAGTTTTACAGCAGGCAAAATTTTATAGAGTAGCGTAAAAAAAATGGTAATAATTGCAATGGAAACTCCCTGATTGAAAATTACCAGAAAATTATCGGAAAAATAGCTGATGTAAGGTGCAAGATTTTGTGGAAAATGTTCGAGCATCCACACTTTATTGGCCTGAACATAATTAGTTATGGCAAATAAAAAGCCATTGAGCAAAATGGAGAAAATAAGCAGGGCACCAATACTCAACACCATTACAAGCGATAATGCCCTGTTGATGAGGATTTGTAAAAAACTGATTTTCTGATCTGTCTGCACAACTGAAAAAATCCTGTTGAAGGTCGACTGCATGGCATTAAAAATATTGGTTGCAATAAATACCAAAAATGCAAATCCAAAAATAGTCATCCACCAGTTTGTTGAAGGACTTCCTATATTTTTAACCGCATCCTGTATCTGTAAAGCCGGATTTTCACCGACAAACTTCACCAATGTGCTGTACACCCTTCCCTCTACTGCAGCCTCGCCCAGGAAAAATCCCACAAGTGCAATAACAATAATTAAAATAGCCGGCAAAGAAAAAATAGTATAATACGCAATTGAAGCTCCCATATGCCAAACTTTATCACGGTTATAGCCTCTTACTGTGTTTCGGAGCACTATAAAAACCGGTCTGATAAATTTACGGATGACATTTTTTAGAATGCGTATCATGTGCAAAAAGTAGTGTAAATTGCAAAATTAAGCTTTTTCGGGGAAAATGCAAAAGGCCGGCACATGGCCGACCTTATTGCAAAACAAATCGTTCCTTTTATTTACTTCTCATCGCGAAGCGCTCTTCGGAGAATTTTGCCCACATTTGTTTTTGGTAATTCGTCGCGGAAAACAACAACACGAGGTCTTTTGTACCCTGTGAGGTTTTCATTACAATGCGCCATTACCTCTTCCTGCGTTAGCGATGCGTCTTTTTTTACAACAAATACTTTCACGGCCTCACCCGATTTTTCATCAGGCACTCCAATCGCTGCTGCTTCGAGAACTTTAGGATGAGATGCGAGTACTTCTTCAATTTCATTTGGATAGACATTAAAGCCGGATACCAAAATCATATCCTTGATACGGTCAACAATTTTGACAAAACCATCCTCATCCATGACACCAACGTCGCCGGTACGTAACCAACCCTCGGGTGTAATGGTACTTGCTGTTGCATCGGGTTTTTCATAGTAGCCTTTCATCACCTGTGGACCTTTCACCTGAATTTCGCCAGCCTGCCCCAAAGGCAACTCATTATTATCTTCATCGCAGATTCTTACCCAGGTTGATGGAACCGGCATACCTATAGTGCCAATACGTGCATTGCCACGCAAAGGATTGACAGATACAACGGGTGAAGATTCGGTCATACCGAAACCTTCTGTGAGTGTAATGCCCGTTAGTTCTCTCCAGCGTTCAGCAACGGGTCTTTGTATCGCCATTGCACCACCTACTACAACTTTAAGTTTTGAGAAATCGAGTTTTCTGAAATCTTCATTATTCAAAAGTGCATTGAAAAGAGTGTTAACTCCCGTAATAAGTGAAGGTTGTCCCTGCGCAATAATTTTAACCAATGCAGGAATATCTCTTGGATTGATGACAAGAATATTTTCGGCACCAAAGCTTCCCAAACATAGACAGTTCACTGTGAAAGAAAATATATGGTACAGTGGCAGTGGAGTCAAAACACGTTCAACACCTTCTTTCAAATCAGCATCGGCTATCCAGGCTTTTACCTGAAACATATTGTAAAGCATATTGCTGTTGGTAAGCATTGCTCCTTTTGAAATACCGGTTGTTCCTCCAGTATATTGAAGGAGAATTACCTCATCCAATCCGGTTTTATGCATTTTCAGGTTGGCAGAATTTCCTTTTTTAAGTGCCGTAGTAAATTTAACAGCACCTGGTAGATTATATTTAGGAACCATCTTTTTGATATTCCTAACCACAAAATTGATAACAGTACCTTTTATACCACCAAACATTTCTCCGATGCTGGCAATGATGACATGTTTAACCTGCGTTTTGGCAATTACTTTTTCCAGTTCGAAGGCAAAATTTTCGGCAATTACAACCGCTTTTACACCTGCATCGTTGAACTGATGTTCAATTTCGCGACCAGTATATAATGGATTGGTATTTACCACGATAAGCCCCGCACGCATTGCTCCAAACAATGCAATTGGATATTGCAAAAGATTGGGCATCATCAGGCCAATTTTATCTCCAGGCTGTAAACCAATGGACTGCAGATAGGCGCCAAATGCTTTCGATTTTTGATCGATATCGGCAAAACTCAATGTTTTTTTGGAACTACCCACTACGCTGGTGTAAGCAGGGCGGTCTTTAAATTTTATAAGTGTGTCGTTGATAAGGTCTACCAAACAGGTATAGCCTTCAATGTCAATATCGTGGGGAACACCCGTCGGATAATTTTTGAGCCAAATACGTTCAGCCATAATTCAATAATTTTTAGTCGTTTAAGTTCTTGTTGCTTCGAAACAAAAGTAACACTATCTTATTAACTAAACAAACAATTGATTTAATGAGCTGAAAAATTATTTTAATCTTCAGGATTTAGCTTTTCTATTCAGAATTTCGGTCATTTTTTGGGCATAAGAAGATCGAAACAACAAGTCTGATCCGTAAAAATTTTTAACCCATCTTATTCCTGAAACAGCGTTGCTAAGCCAAATCTCCTCGGCCTCGTATAAATCTTCAGGTGTTATATGTCCTTTTGTGAGCTCCAGACCTAATTCCTCGGCCGACTCAATTATCTTACGGCGGCAAACGCCTTGTACCGGTCCCTCAGCGACCGAAGGTGTAACCAATTGCTCTTTTTTTAATATAAAAATATTTGAAGAACTGGCCTCCGCAATTCCACCGATTGAGTTTAGAATTAGGGCATCGTCCCAGCCCATTTTTTTCTTGTGCATTGCCGCCATCACGTAGGGGAGCGCAGAACAACTTTTTATACCGGATAAAATATCCTGTGAAATTTTGACATCCTTGTAAATACCTATTTCGAGGCCTTTCTCATTCAAAGCAAAACAAGATTGAGTCAGCGGGTAAGTTTCTATTGTCCAGGATATGGAATTATTTTCAGGACAAAAAAAACCGGGGGAATTT
>JBIPOO010000097.1:0-13559 GCA_044379045.1 Saprospira sp. | reverse complement strand
ATGTCGCAGGTAATGGAATGGGACGTTGCCGCTGCTCAAATTATTTTGGAAGAAGCAGGGGGCAAGGTAATTGACCTTACAACAAAAAAGGCATTGGAGTATAATAAAATAGATATGATTGTTCCCTCATTTATAGCTTGCGGGATAGGTAACCATAAATTTTAATAATTTTCATTTGCTGTGTTTGCCTTTTTTTCAGTTTCCTGTACAGCGGGACTAGTATAACTCAGGGGATCCTGATTGTAGATTTTTACCAGATATTCATAAACTGCTGGCATTTTGTCCTTCAACAGTTGGGGTAAAGCAAAAAACTGCTCAGAACACATTTCAAAAAGTTCATATTCTTTAATGGCTGTATAACTGAAAATATAATTTGGATCAAAAGCTCTGTTCTGATGAAGTTCATAAATTAGTTTTTCCCTGTCATATGGGATATCGCTGTCCTCTATATTATTTTGGAGTTTAAATAATTTTGCGAATCCATACAATGCACTATCGTAATACCCCTTGGGCTCTTTCAAACCAAGTACAAACATATTAACCGAGAGCAGTAAGCAATCAAAAATTTCACGGTTCACCTCGACCGAATGCAGCTGATGACTCATTTCGGGGGTAATAAATGTTCTTGGGAACAATATCACCGCTGCCAATTTGGGGAAAAATTCTTTTTCAAAGGGAAATCCCATAGTAAACTGTATTGCCGAGGCAGACACCAGTAATTGAATATCGCCGGGTATTTTTTCGGCAGAACGCATCTGAAATTTTTTTTGTTCGCGAAATACGCTGACCCTTTTTTCGAATTCAACTTTGTGTTCTGCTCCAAGTCTTTTATAATATGGAAAGTGCTTGTCGAGAATGTCAATTTCCATTCCTGAAAGTCCTTCAGGATGTCGGCCTATCCACCATTCATAGATTGCTCGTTTCAGCAGAAATCCAGATAAGCCGGTCACTAACGGAATTGTAATCAGCCATTCAAATCCCGGAATATATCCATAAAATGCCAGATAACCCAAAATTCCCAAAAGTATAGCAGAAGGAATTATAATGAATGCAACAATTATCATGTTTATTAATTATTTCGATGTTTATTATTTTAAACGTATTTTTTTCAAAAATTGATGTGTTTAAACGATTGTTTAAGTAAATTTGACAAAAACCAACGAATCTCAGTCCTATTTTAAATATTTTTTTGAAATTTATTAACTCAAAGTCTGATATAATTTCTAACTTCGAAAACTTATCTCAGAAATTCAATTATAAAAAGGAATAGTCCTTAAACTTAAATTATTAAATATCAAACAATTATGGAAATTCGCCGCTTATTTGACATCCCATATCATCAACAAAAAAATTCTCCTTTGAAACAATCATTGGGAGGAATGCACGTGACCGGGAAAAATTATTCCTACTCGACTGATGAATTTGTTAAGTTGGTCAACAAAGTTAGTCTTGGCTTATTGCAAATGGGTGTAAAACCAGGCGATAAAATTGCTTTGATTTCTTATAACAACCGCCCAGAATGGAATATTATGGATATGGGCATGATGCAAATTGGCGCCATCAATGTCCCTGTATATCCAACTATCAGTGCTTCAGACTATATTTACATTTTTAATGATGCCAGTGTAAAATACTGTATTGTCGGACATGGCGACCTACTCGATAAGGTTAGAACTGCACAAAAAGATATTCCAAGCCTTCAGGCGATTTTTACCTTCGATGAAGTGGATTCGAAGGGTCAGACTGATGCATACGGAGCCGAGGTACACCATTGGGAGCATATTTTTTCCGACAGTAGTGATTTTTCTGCGGTTGAACAAATCAAACAGACGATAAAGCCTGAGGACATTGCCACCATCATCTACACCTCGGGAACAACCGGAAATCCAAAAGGCGTTGTATTGTCACATCACAATATCTGTACGAATGTGCGCGATGTTTTGCCTTTTATTCCATTAAATAGCGGCGAGATTGCACTTAGTTTTCTACCGCTCTGCCATGTTTTTGAGCGCACCGTTACATACGGCTATATGGCTAAAGGTGTCAATATTGTTTACGCCCGCGACCTCGAAACACTTTCGGAATCCTTACAGGAAGTAAAGCCACATTTCTTTACAACCGTACCGCGTTTGTTGGAAAAGGTCTATGAAAAAATCATCAACAAGGCAAAGGGAGAAAGTAAAATCAAACAGAAAATATTTTTCTGGGCCCTGGGGCTTACCGAAAAATATGACTACGATTGGAAAGCCAGTGGTTTGTTGGGAATTCAATGGGCTATTGCCGACAAGTTAGTTTTTTCAAAAATCAGAGCCCGATTGGGTGGTCGTGTAAAAGGTATTGTTACCGGTGCTGCTGCTTGTCCGCGTCGTATGGCTCAATTTTTCTCAGCTATCGGAGTCCCAATCCGTGAAGGTTATGGTTTGACCGAAACTTCGCCTGCTATCTCTATTAATCTCTTCGAACCGCATCAGGCAATGCTTGGCTCGGTTGGTCCAATCCTTCCAAGTGTAACAGTAAAAATTGCCGAAGATGGTAATTACGGACCGGGCGAAGGTGAAATCATGGTTAAGGGTCCAACTGTTATGGTTGAATATTACAACAAACCCGAGGCCACAGCCGAGGTAATGACAACAGACGGTTGGTTCATGACCGGTGATATCGGAAAATTTGTCGAGAACAAAAAAGGTGTTAAATTCCTGAGGATTACCGATCGAAAAAAAGAACTGCTTAAAACTTCGGGTGGTAAATATGTGGCACCAACCCCTATCGAATCAACACTTAAAGAGGATCTGCTTGTTGAACAGGCAATGGTTGTGGGCGACAATATGAAATTTGTTTCCGTTATCATTCAACCTACTTTCGACTCACTCAAAAACTGGTGCAAAGAAAACGGAATTGAATATGGCAACGATGTCAATGCTGTTTTATCCAATCCAAAAGTAAAGTCATATTACCAACAGGTAATTGATGCTGCCAATCCGCAGTTCGGCAAAGTGGAACAGGTGAAAAAATTTGTCCTGGTGTCTGATGTTTGGGGCGTTCCCACAGGAGAACTTACACCTACAATGAAACTGAAACGCCGAGTGATACTCAGTAAATATCAGAAAGAGATTGATGCTATGTATGCCTGATACAACACAAAAAGGCTGCCCGCTCAACGGGCAGCCTCTTTCAAACCTATGAAAAAAGACATTAAATATATTTACATCTGCCTGCTGGCATCTTTATTACTGCTTTTTTCGCAATCCTGTCGAAAAAATAAAAGGCCCTTGTACAGCACTGATGATTTGGCTGGTCAATGGAAAAGGGTACTTAGCAGTAAGCCCGAATATGATAGCTTAATGTATGTCAGTATCAGTAGCTCAAACGGCACCATAGACAGTACCTTTATCTCGGGTAATTTTACTGTGGGTACCCTCAAGTGGAAATCCATAACACCCGATGACGACTCTGTTTTTGTTTACAAAGACTTGGGTAGCGATAACAGTTACTACACGTCCAGAATGACTTATATCAAAAATAGCGATAATGGAATTGAAACACTGTTTTTGGAAATAAACTCTAATGGTGAGGAAAATGGCAGCTGGCAATATTGGGAAAGACAGCAATAATTAGTTGCGATAATCTGTGTGAAATTGCAATTGAAGTTTCTCGTGTATTAAATTTTCATAATTCCAAAGATAAGTTGCCCTGCAATTGTTGCAATAACAAACTCCTTTTGAATCACAGGCATTACTTTGAATCTCTTCTGTGATTACGTAAAAATCCTCCTCAAACTTTAATTTTGAGTATCCGATTGTACTGCCAATTTCATATTTCGCACAAGTACTACAGGCCATGTTAATTTGAATATGCTTGTCAGTTCAAAAAATCCATGAGACCAGATGCCTCTTTTTCTTTGTAATTTTTTTGAATTTTATCGGACAGGTCATTGAAATTGCCGGAGCTGAAATATAAATCCAGCGCAGCGCTATCCGTTCCAAGTCCGCAAAGTGCAACTGAATTTTCTGCACAAATTAGGTTCAATTCCTTAGTGCTGCTACGGCCGAATGGAAGCATTTCAATTTCAACATTATCTCCAGACTCAGAATTGATGCTGTAAACTGCTCTGCTATCTTCCTGACCCAGATTAAAAATGAGCAAACCGGAAGGGCTTATCCTGAAAAGCATCCCATTGAAGGCCTGTAGGATTTGAGCCTTCATATTCGCAGGCAATTTATTCAAAACTGAATTTTTTTCCAAAGTTGTTTTTTCATCCAATTTCCAAAGCTTGCCAAAAACCTTGGAGAGCGCTGCAGATTTTGCATTGTTTTCAATTTCGTCGCTGTATTCAGCCTGTAATTCTTTTTCTACAAGACGAATATCAGAAAGGAGAAAATCCTGTAGATGGATTTCTATCATTTCTGCCGCAAGATCGTGCAGATTTTCCTGCGATTCTTTTAGTGCCTTGTAAGCCATTTCCATATCACCTTGTCGCAGGTAGAGTGCCCCAAGCTGATAATAACCTTCGGCTTTGCCCTGTATGTCCTGGGTCATTCCCCTGAAAGCGGCCTCTGCTAAATCATAATCCTTGATTTTAAGGGCAATATCTCCCTGTTTTTCATAAAGGCGCCATCTGGAATCATACACAATATCCAAAGCTATTTCCAAATAGTTCAGCGCAAATTCAATTTTTCCGAGTGATATATAGGCATCTGCAATTCCAAGATAAGGATCTGCATCTTCTGCATCAGATTTTATGACAAATTTAAAATCTTCTATGGCTTTAAAATAGTCTGCACGGCGTAGTAATGCAGTGGCCCTGCGCAAATAAGGTTGAGTAGTACTGATACCAGCCCGTTTTTCTATATCAATCGTATCGCAGTAACAGTAAATTGAATCAGCGTAGGCCCCTATTTCCATATAATAGTCACCCAAACTCAACCTGTAATCGCTTTCATAAGGATGATTTTCAATTAAAAAACGGAAATCTTCTTCTATTGCTTCCCGATTGTCCTCCTTTTTCAGCAATTCAATTCGTTGAAATCTCCAGGCAGTATTGTGGGGTTTTATACTGATGAGCTGATTCAAATCCGATAAGGCATCTTTAGTTTTGCCTTGACTCATATTGAAATAAACCCTCAGGTCTAATGAATTAATATGATTTGGATTAACAGCAAGTGCACTTTTCAGATACTCCATTGATTGCTCTTCCGATTCATTCATGCAACAAAGTGCAAGTGCATAGTACAAATCGGGATTTGTTTTTTCTGACAGCAATAACTTTTCAAAAATCGCTTTTGCAGCATCATCATCGTTGATTTGTAACTTTGCCAAACCTAATGATAATTGATACTCCGACTTCGAGTCCAGTTCAATTGCCTTAGTAAAAAAAGGAATTGCCGCATTGGCATCATTCATCGACAGGAGATATTCTCCTTTGTAAAAATATCCGAAACCATCAGCTGGAAACTCCGAGACAGCTTTATCGGCCAACAAAGACCAGGCAGTTCTATTCGCATTTTCCAGGGCCTGTTTCAGTTCCTGCAGTAATTGATTTTTATCCATCGTCAGGTTTGGTTAAATATGGGGGAGTCTTTTCAAAAAAGATTAAAAATTGATAATTAAAGCTTTATCAGAAAAACTACCAATTCAGCATCTTCATAAAAATCGATTTTTTTTCTAAAGAGCATCAAAATACAGAAAAAAGCAAAATTTTCAACTTTTTTCAAAATTAATCTTCTGTAAACTCAGTTTTAAAAAACAGGATACAAAAAATAAGGCGCTTATTGATCAATCACACGCTCGGCTGCCTCTTTTTTCTTTTTTTCCAACTTTGCCTTTTTCTTTTCGGCATTGTTATCCAAATCCTCGCTATAGACATCTTCCGACTCGGTATAATCGTAAGTATCGTTACCCAACTTGTCGTACTTATTACAATCCATTTCTTTCAGATCTCCCTCCGGTTTGGGGAATCTTGCTTTAGTGTCGAAGTCGATGTCTTTATCTGCCTCTATTGAGCGCAGCGCATTCTGAAAAATTGGTCTCGACATTGCACCACCCTGACCGAAAGCGATGTTTCTGAAACGTATAAAACGATCATCATTACCAGCCCAGGTTCCAATGATCAGGTTTGGTGTTATGCCAATGTACCAACCATCGGCCTGAAAGTTGGTAGTACCGGTCTTGCCACCATGTTGCGATTTGATACCATGAAAACCAGGTGCCCCTGCCTGCACAGACTGCAGCATACTGCTCATAGTGTAAGCATATTTGGGCGCAAGGATATTTTCGTTAATCTGATTTGATTCATCGCTGTAGATTACACTGCCATTTTTAGAGACGATCTTGGTCACAAAAATAGGTTCATGATAAAAACCCCCACTGGCAAAAATGGTATAGGCTGCGGTCATTTCCAAAGGTGTTAAATCGGGCGTGCCTAAACAGATGGTTGGTGAGGCTGGGACCTTCGAAGAGTCAATACCAATGGTATGCAAAAACAATCTGAAAGGCATTGTGCTGCCAAAATCTTTCATAAGCTGTGCAGAAACAGAGTTCAAAGACAGACTCAGTGCCTTTGTCAAAGTCATTCTCTGTCCGCTGTAGCCGCCGCCGGCATTACTGGGTGTCCAATCTCTATGAAGACCGAATTTTTGATAACCCTTTTCAATGGTGAGTTTCACATCATCCACTTCATAACAGGGCGAATAACCTTTCTGCTCTATGGTGAGACCATACAAGAAAGGTTTAATACTCGATCCAACCTGACGACCGACATTTTTGTACTGTACACCAGGCAAGCGTTTTTTGGGATGAACATAAAGAGCTCCCATGCTCACGTGATCAAGTTTGAAATAGTGATGGTCGATGCCACCTGCCCAAGCCTTAACATGTCCGTTTTTGGGGTCAATTGCTACTGACCCGGCTTGAATGAACATACGATGATAACGTATCGAATCAAAAGGACTTAATAAGGTATCCTTATCGCCTGCGCGCCATTTATTTTTTGATTTGATGTAAGAAAAAACCTTCATTTCGATTGGCTTTTTCATGTATTTAATAATAGCCTCGTACTCCGCCCTAATTTTGTTCCAATCGGATGATTTAAGCAGTGTTCTGTATTTATTGTATTGCTTTTCGGAGATGTAATTGGATTTTTTCCAATCGCGCATCAGAGAGTCTCCATCAATTTTTTTATTGTAGTAATTATCGTTGTAAGGATTTTTATTGGCATTTTCAATCCTAATCATCCGATATATATCGGCCTCACCTAGCTCATGTTTATCAGCAATTTTAAAATAATTCTGCTTTTCCGCAATCCATCGGTCCGATTCCCACAGCAATTTATTAAAATTGAGCAGACGCAGTTCTATTTCTGAAATTGTATTGCTGTAATCTTTGTAAGTCCATGGATTCTGTTTTGATGTTCCAATGGCAGGATCGGGCATATTCCAATCGGGCCATTGTTTGAACATAATATCCTGATGCTGGCTAAGGTGATCCCAAACAGCATGTTCAAGATGCATTTGCATTCGCGAGTCGATGGTAGTATAAATTTTTAATCCATCACGATACAAATCATATTGAGTTCCGTCAGATTTTAAATTTTCAGATCTCGAAAGCATTTCCTTGAGGTGCTCCCTCAGATATTCCCTGAAATAAGTTGCCATACCCTCGTTGTGATCCTGTACTTTAAACTTTGAGGCATCAATAGGCTGCACCCTTAGTTCATCGTACTGTTTTCTGCTGATATGACCCTTATCCATCATATTTTTAAGCACCACTTCCCTACCCTTCATTGCCACTTTTTTATCGCGGCGAAAATTATACATAGATGGGTTTTTGAGCATGCGCACCAGCATGGCTGATTCATTGATATCGAGATCATATGGATGTTTGGCAAAATAGGTCTCTGCTGCCGAACGGATTCCGTGTGCATTAAATAAAAAGTCGAATTTATTAAGGTAAATGGTCAAGATTTCCTTTTTGGTATAAGATCGTTCCAATTTTACAGCAGTAAGCCACTCTTTAAGTTTTGTGGTAAAAACAGTCCAGTATCTGAAGACAAAAAACATTTTTCTGGTATCGGGGCGACCAACCAGTAGCTTTGCCAGCTGTTGCGATATTGTAGATCCACCGCCAGCACTTTCTCTACGCAAAAGCAGGGTTTTGACACCTACACGGGCAAGTGCTTCAGGGTCAATACCTGAATGTCGGTAAAATCTTGCATCCTCGGTAGCTACCAATGCATTGATAACATGTAAAGAAATACTGTCGTAAGGTACCGGAGATCGGTTTTCGACATAAAATTTACCCAAAAGCACCCCGTCGGCCGAATAGATTTCAGAGGCTGCATTAATTTTAGGATTTTCCAACTCCTCGAAAGAAGGCAAGGTAAAAGAAAGATACAAAAACAAAATACTGCTAAGGGCAAAAAAAGCTATAAAAACGCGCCAAAACCACTTGATGGTCTTTTTATAAATCGGCATTTTCATGTCTCTGATTTCCTGGGGATTTAGTTCTCCGTTATTGTACTGCTGTTCCATATAGGGATATTTATGCTTAGTTGGTTTTCAACTTGCAAAGTTAGGAAAATTACAGGAAATTTCTGTTTTAAAAGGTCAAAAACATGTAATATAAGGCAATAAAAAAAGCCGGAAAACCGGCTTAATATTGTAAATAACTGTGTATTTTTTCTTATTTGTAATTTTCTTCATAAAATTTCACGTAATCACCAAAGTTCTGTTTTTGAAGAATCTCTCGATAATTGTTCTGACCGATGAAATAGATTTTATGCGAGGGCACATCCTTACCCATAAAATCGGGATTACCCTCTGCCGTTTTAAGGTATTCCTGCGACTCAGCCCTGTCTTTAAACTTTCGTACTATCAAAGTCGGGGATTTACCGTCAAGCATCAGACTGGATACATTGAGCCGAAGCAGGCTGAATGCTTTATTATTAAAATCGGCAATTTTCCCTTTTAAATCGTTCAAATTTGTTTTGGCATCATCAAAGGCTACTAAGATATAATGACCTGTATTTACGTCATTATCAAAGTTATAATTGCCTTTAATTTCCGATTTATCTGTTTTTACGGGCTGAGGATTTATATTTTTATTGTCGGCCTTGCCACCTTGCAGCAGGGCAACCATTTCTTTGGCCTTTTTATCTTCATCTGTATTTGGAAAACTTACAGAAACTGATTTAAGGGCACTGATATATTGTTCCTGCCCTTGCATGCCCCCTATGCACATTGCAGCCAGTATAGCAAAACGCGCTTTTAACGGATAGTTATTCCCATATTTTTTGGGGAGGCCCTCATACCTGCGATAAGCTTCCTGAAAATTTCCACTTCTGATAAGGGCATAGGTTTCGTCATAATACTTGTTTGCCTCGGCGATCTGACGTTGTTTTGCATTGAGATAGTTCGGATCCTTGATCGATTTTGCAATGTCACTGTCGGCATAACCACTCAAAATTTTATCTTTGTAAACTGCAGCACAACTGTTGTTCTTATCTTCCGTGCAGATATTAAACATCAGAAACCAGGCCTCCAACTCATGCTTTGTCTTGGGATAACGTACAAAAAGTTTGTCGACGGCATCGGTCGCTCTTTTGTTTTCATCGAGCTTTTCGTAGTAAATGTTACCAACCAGAAAGAGCGCAGTTTCAATTTCGCTATTCATTTTCTTTAGCGTTGCAGTATCCTGAGGAACACCCATTTTTTTAAGATATTCTTTCACTTCCGATTCAGTAAGTGGTCTGAGTGCATCTTCTGTTCCACCTTCATCATTTCCGTTTTTACTATCTGAGGATGAACGTCTCCAATTATCTTTCCAGGAGCGATCGCCCCATCGTTTTTGAAAATCACGTTCACCTTTTTTGGTTGCATTAGGATCATATAACGGAAATTTTGAATTGGTTACTGCAGAAGGGTTTATTCCGGCATCGGTTGCGGCCTTTGTTTTCGCAGCATTTCTATCGAGTGCGCTCTGAGGTTTTTTTGCAGCTTCCTCTTCGCTTCTAAGTTTCTGAACCAATTCTTTTTGTTTATCAAAAGGCAGGGCAGCAATTGCAAGCAGGCTGTCTTTGAGCGTAATGGCATTGATATGCTCTGCCAGATCTTTCAGAAGCAATTTTTGAGCGGATACATAACTGCTTCTTTCATCTGCAGCCTGTATAGAACTTGAACAGGTATCGAAATATGCATAAGCTTTCACATAGTCCTTTCTCTCCCAGAATATTTCGGCAAGCATGTACGATGCCTCGGTTTTTTGAAAATCATCGGCATTCTGCATCGCCATTTGAAGTGCCACAATACCACTTTCCTTGTTGCCACTATTTAACTGCATTTTAGCCAAGGCAAAATAAATCTGATCTTTATATTCCTCATTTTTACCATCGCGAAGCATTCTTTTCAGTAGGTTTTCCGGATCAAATTTGCTGTTTTCCGCTCCAGCGGCATTGATTGCCATATTCAAACGAGCATTAAACTCCATTTCATAGGGCGGATTTGCTTTGGGAACTTTACGGAAATATTCCATTGCCAATTGGTTATTCCCCTGTTTTTGATACAACTGGGCCAGCACATAAATAAAACGTATTTTATTTTTGCGACGTCGGATCATCGAAATACCCTCTTCGAGTGGCTCAATTGCCTTGTCGAATTCTTTCTGCCGAATAAAACTGTAAGCTATAACTGTAAATGCCTTAGCCTTGATACGACGAGGTACATCCGATTTTTCGGTAAGCAGACGGAGATAACGACCAGCATCATCGTAATTATTTAACTCGATACAGGATTTAGCTAGCCAAAGCATGGCATCGTAACGAACCGGACGATGTTTCAGAAAATATTTGGGTGGTTCGGGCCCCTCTTCCTCTTCTTCAATTACCGGTTTCTTTACTTCAGCAGTTTTGGGAGTTTTTTGAGGCGATTTTTTCTTTTTGGAAGCTTTCTTTTTCTTCTTTACAGGCTTCTTTTTTTTCTTTTTCTTTTTGTTTTTGTTCTTTTTTGCATTTTTTTTCTGTTGCTCACGGTTGTAGGCCTTTAGCTCATCGGGCGACATTTCGCTGATAGCCTTGTTGGTATGATATTTTTCGGTAATATATTTGAATGTTGCCGCCGATTTTTCAAATTCTTTCTTTAAAAATTCAGCCCTGCCAATAATATAGTAGCTATCATCGGCCCAATTGCTGGGGCGGTGAAGTTCTATATTGATGGCGCATTTTTTAATAGCATTATCGAGTGGCGAACCGGCAGCTGCTGCTCCGCCCGACTGAGTTCCGCCACTATTATTTTTTAATGGCCCCGATTTTGGATCTGTGGCGGGATCACTGGTTGGGGTTTTACTGGCCTGTGCAGCTGCAGCAGTTGGTTTTTCTCCGGCAGCATAGGGAAACATATGCAGAATTTCATTGTAATTGTCGCGGTGCATCTGTGACTGCATTTCGAAACCCTTTTGTAGCAACAAATCTGCATTGTAATATCCATTGTAACGGCCGGTTACATTGTGATAAAACTTACCTAGCTTAGTAGTTTCGCCTTTTTTTGTGGTGCAGGAAAGCGAAAGCAGCAGTAAATGAAATATTAAAACTAAATATACTTTATTCTTCATATCAAATCGGTCAATAAAAAGTCTGCATTATTATGATGCAAATTTTGAGACAAGAGCGCATTAAAAATAACCATTTAATTGGTTAAAGTCTTATTAATAACGCCTAAAAACCAAATATTGGATAATATCTTATGCAAAAATACGCGCTTTGTTTATTATTTTTGCAGTATTAGCCGATAAAAATATTTGAAAATGAGGCTGGTCCAATTCCATTGTTTTTAATTGGTAAATTTATAAACCAAAGTTAAATGCCTGAAAAACAGGATTCGAATCAAAAAAAGCAAGCAAAAAAACCAATGCCCTGGCTAAGTGGCTACCATCGGTTGGTATTGGTAAATGATAAAACATTTCAGGAAGAAAAATCCTGGAATTTTAACCTGCGCAATATCATTATTTTGGGATTGGTAGTTTTTTTCACTGTGCTAATCTTTACACTGCTTCTGATAAAATTCACTCCGCTTGGGGCCTTGGTATCATCCACTCCACGTTTATCCGATAATGCCATGCGCAAAGAAATGGAAAAACTGTACCGGGAGCTAGATTCTTTGGACCGGGCACTTGAAGGCAATTTAACTTATATAGAAAGTCTTAAAAAACTGAGTTCCGAATCTTTTGAATATGAAAAAGATATGAAAAAACCGGAGCAAGATAAAGGCGAAGTGTCCAAAACCTTTGCCGATCTACCTAAAAAATCGGAAGATGCCCGACAATCAAACAGCCAAAGTCAGACAGATCGGGGTAAACTGGTACAGAGCGATTTCCTAGACGATCGCATCAAAAATGATAGAAGTAATTTTCTGAGCCCAGTTCGAGGAGTGATTTCTGACCGTTTTGCACCCGCTCGAGGCCATTACGGCACCGATATCGTAGCGCCCAAAGGAACAGTTATAAAAGCTGCAAAAGGTGGAACCGTTATTATGTCTTCCTGGTCGAGCGACACGGGACACATGATTGGTATTCAGCACGATGGAAATCTTGTTAGCTGGTACAAACACAACTCAGCAAACCTTAAAAAACTTGGCGACAGAGTATCTGCAGGCGAGGCAATAGCAATTATCGGCAATAGTGGAGAGATGAGCAATGGACCCCATCTCCATTTCGAACTCTGGTACAATGGGCAGGCTGTCGACGCTGAAAAATACGTCAATTTTTAATCCGAAAAAATGCAGGAAAAGTTGAATTTTAGCTTCTTTGTCGATCTGATCAAAGACGCTGTCGGATATGAAAGCGGCATGTTGAAAACACTCATAGATCTGCTGCGCAAGCCTGCCAAAATCCTCCAAAGCCTCCATTCGGGCGATCACACCTATGTAAAACCAACAAAGTTTTTCCTTAACTGTAGTGGCTATTTTATTTTAGTCAACAGCTTTTTTATCAATTGGGTTGAGGTTGGTAAAAGACATGACGATGATTTCAATAAATTATTCGAAACCGAAGCTGAAACCAATTTTAGTTTTTTACTCGATTTGCTTTTTTCTAAAGCCTTTATTCCTTTTACCCTTTTTTTGATTTTAGTTCAGCTTTTAATGGTTGTACAATTTTCGAAAAAACTGCAGGTATCATCAAAAGATCATGTAGCAATTGTCTTCTACAGAGCCTCACTAGGCATATTTTTTACCTTTATAACCGGCTTGACGCTTGCATTTCTACCCTTTATTTATGGCTTTCCAATTTGCATTGTCTTAGCCGCAATAATGATGTTCGAACCAAAAAAATTCTCCCTGATAAAATCTGCCGATGCCTATCTGCCTGAGTATGGCAATGAGCTTATTTCTGTGTACAGAAAATCGGCTATTATGTTGGGATTGATTGTGGCAGCTATAGTACTATTCTATGTTTTGGTACTAGAGAAATACCTTGTTGGAATATAAATTTGGGTTTTATTGTACTTTGCAAAGTGCAATAATTTTAGTTTTTTTATGTTCGACTAGCTAATGCATTGCTTTGCCAGCATTAAATAC
>JBIPOO010000448.1:0-3839 GCA_044379045.1 Saprospira sp. | reverse complement strand
AATTCTTATACAAAAAACGAGAAAATATTATGAGTATCAATTTAATGGATTCCTTCTCGGAATTTAATAATATCAAAAGTATCGACCGACCAATGATGGTGCGTGTTTTGGAAGATGTTTTCAGAACACTGATTCGTAAAAAATATGGTGCTGATGATAATTTCGACATCATTGTTAGTACCACTGAAGGCGATTTGGAAATTTGGAGAAAAAGAGAAATCGTACCCGATGGAGAAGTTGAAGACGAGCGTTATCAGATTTCTATCAGTGGTGCAATGAATATTGACGAAGATTCTGAAGTTGGGGAAGAGTGCTACGAGAAAATCACTGTTGAATCTTTCGGCCGTCGTGCCATTATGGCTGCCCGCCAAACACTTATATCAAAGATTCTCGAACTTGAAAAAGATAAAATTTACCGCAATTATGTTGACCGTGTCGGCGAATTGGTTTTAGGTGAGGTTAGCCAAATATTGAAACGTGAAATCGTAGTTGTAGACGAAGTTAGTGGCGCTGAGCTTATTCTTCCAAAAACAGAAATGATTCGTGGCGATTTCTTCAAAAAGGGTGATATTGTGCGTGCAGTTATCAATAGAGTAGATATGAAAAACAATACACCTACTGTAATTCTGTCTCGCATCGACAATAAATTCCTCGAAAGACTGCTTGAGCAGGAAGTGCCCGAAATCGAAGACGGCCTCATTACCATAAGGGGTATCGTTCGTGCTCCCGGAGAACGTGCCAAGGTTGCAGTGGAATCCTTCGATGAGCGTATCGACCCTGTAGGAGCTTGTGTGGGCATGAAAGGATCTCGTATTCACGGTATCGTTCGCGAGTTGCGCAACGAAAATATCGATATTATCAATTACACTCACAACGAAAGCTTATTTATACAGCGCGCGCTCACCCCGGCCAAGGTTAATTCTATCGATTTGGACACAAACCGTCGCAGAGCCTCTGTTTTCCTCGATTCTGAAGAAATATCAAAAGCAATCGGTAAAAAAGGTATCAATATCAAACTTGCTAGCGATCTTACCCGCTACACAATTGATGTTTTCCGTGAAGGTGCTGTTAAGCATGAAGTAGACTTCGACGTTGAACTCGATGAATTCCGCGATGAAATTGAAGACTGGATCATCGATGAACTTAAATCAATCGGTTGCGATACTGCACTCGATGTTTTAGACCTAAAGCCTGAGGAACTTGTTCGCAGAACCGATCTTGAAGAAGAAACCATCAAAGAGGTACTCGAAATTTTGAGAGCAGAAATTGAAAATCCTGAAGAAGATGATGAGGCATAAGCCTATTTATCTCATATTTTTAACTTTACGTATTAAAAATTTTAAAAAGAACTATTTAAAAAAGGATATTGTTGAAAAGGTTATCAGATAATTAATAAAATTACTTTATCAATAATGCTGTTTATTCTTATTTTTGATATCAAATTAAAGTTTTTTTAAGCCAATAGTAAATTACCGAATGTCTAAAAAGTTAGTACAAGTAGCCGCAGAGCTAAACGTTGGAACCAAAACAATTGTCGAGTTTTTAACAGGAAAAGGGTTTGAAGTCATTGACAAACCCACAGCAAAGATTTCTGAAGAAATGCTGGAAATCCTTGTTAAAAATTTTCAAAAATCGATTGCTATTAAAGAGCAGGCCGAGCAAATTACTATTGGCAGCCGTGTAGTTCCCAAAAAGGAAGAAAAGCCCATTGTAAAAGAAGAACCTAAGCCACTTTTCAAGAAAGAACCTGTAAAAGAGGCTGTAAAAGAAATTGTGGTTGATGCAAAGGTTGAAGCGCCGGTAAGCGAAGAGAAAGAGTACAAGCTTAGTGGTCCCAAGATTTTGGGCAAAATCGATTTAGATGCCAATAAAAAAACGCCAAAAGTTGAGAAAAAAGTCGAAGAACCAATTCAGAAAACTGAAGACATCAAAGAACCCGTTAAAATAGAAGAGGTCAAAAAAGAAGAGATCAAAAAAGAAGAAATCAAAAAAGAAGAGGTCAAAAAAGAAGAAATCAAAGAAACTCCAGTTGTGGAAACAATTGTAAAGATTGTGGAAACAAACGAAGATACGCACATAAAAACCGTTTCACCTCAACTGAAAGGTTTGAAAATTCTTGGTAAAATTACCATCGAAGATAACAAAAGCAAAAAGAAGAAAAAAATCAAGAAAGAATCACCTGCAGAAGTTAAAGTCGTTGGCAGTACTGAACCTAAAAAGGAATCAGAAGACATCAAGAAAAAACGTCGCAAAAGGACAAAAATTGCTAAGGGCGAACCAGTAAAAGACGAGAATAGAACAGTTTTCAACAAAAGTGGCGCCAATACTACCGGTAATAACACTTCAGGTAATAACGCAGGTAATAATACTTCAGGTAACAACGCAGGAAACAATGCCGGTAACAATGCCGGTAATAATGCCGGTAATAAAAAGAAAAAGAAAAAAGATAAACGCAAAGAAATCACCGATAAAGAAGTTGGTGACAAATTGAAAGAAACTATGGCCCGCGTTCAGGGCGGTAATAAAGTAAAGAAATTTGGCTCTACTCGTTCAGCCCGTGATGAGAAAAAAGAACAGGCCAGAATAAGATTGGAGGAAGAATCGGAGGAGGATATGATTCTTCAGGTAACCGAATTTATCTCTGTTTCTGAGTTGGCCGGACTTTTGGATATTTCACCTGCCGAAATTATTACAATGTGTATGCAGGTAGGACATTTTGTGTCAATCAATCAAAGGCTCGATGCCGAATTGATTGAGCTGATTGCTGCGGAATACGGCTATGAGGTTGAATTTATTTCAGCAGAAGAACAAATCGAAATCGTTGAGGAAGAAGAAGATGCTGAAGAAGACCTCGAACCACGTGCGCCAATTGTTACTGTCATGGGGCACGTCGACCATGGTAAAACATCTTTGCTCGACTATATCCGTAAAGCCAATGTAGCATCGGGAGAGGCAGGTGGTATCACCCAGCACATTGGTGCTTATGAAGTAAATGTACACGGAAAAGGAAACATCACTTTCTTGGATACTCCAGGTCACGAAGCTTTTACTGCCATGCGTGCCCGTGGTGCTAAGGTAACCGACATTGCCGTAATTATCATTTCAGCCGATGACTCGGTGATGCCTCAAACCCGCGAGGCCATTAGTCACGCGCAGGCTGCAGGGGTACCTATTGTTTTTGCCATCAATAAAATTGATAAAGACGGTGCGAATCCTGATAAAATTAAACAAGAGCTTGCTGGCATGAACTACCTCATCGAAGAATGGGGCGGTAAGTACCAAAGTCAAGATATCTCAGCGAAAAAAGGTCTTCATGTTGATTTACTTTTGGAAAAAATCCTGCTCGAAGCAGAGATGCTTAATCTAAGGGCTAATCACAATAGAAGAGCCATGGGTACTATCCTAGAGGCATCAATTGAAAAAGGCCGTGGTTATGTTGCCAAAGTTCTTATTCAGAACGGAACCATGGGAATTGGTGATCCAATTGTAGCAGGGCAGCATTTTGGCCGCGTAAAAGCGATGTTCAACGAACAGGGGCAACGCGTTAAAGAGGCCGGTCCTTCTACACCTGTACTGGTGCTAGGTCTCGATGGTGCTCCTCAGGCAGGTGAAAAGGTTCAGGAAATGGAATCTGAGAGAGATGGTAAGGAACTGGCCAACAAAAGAGCTCAGATCATACGTCAGCAGCAGATTCGTGCTACACGCCGTATTACGCTCGATGATATTACACGCCGTTTGAAAGTGGGTAATTTCCAGCAGCTTAACCTTATTGTTAAAGGTGACATGGACGGTTCAGTCGAAGCACTTTCAGATGCATTGCTCAAACTCAAGACGGAGGC
>JBIPOO010000338.1:0-3845 GCA_044379045.1 Saprospira sp. | reverse complement strand
AATAATTTAAGACTGTTTTTCATATACATTATTTTAAAATTAGACTTTTGAATTGGTTTTTATAATTATTTAACACCCAATTTTTCTTTGAGTTTGTCGGTAGCATCGATTCCACCATCGGAATAAAGCATCATTTTTTTATCAAAAACATAGGTATAACCTTCTTTTTTGGCAATCTCTTTAAGCGCCTCATTGAACTTATCATACATGGGCTTTGTCATTTCCTGCTCTTTGGCAATCATGTCTTCTTCCATTTTCATGGCTTTTTTCTGAAGATCTTCCTGCATTTTCACTAGTTTATCTTCTTCAAGTTTTTGCTGTGCAGGCGCCAGAATACCCTGCTGTACTTTTTGCATAACTGAAGCATAATACTGCTGAGCTCTTTGCTGTTCTGTTTCCATCTGTGCCTGAAGTTCCAATTTTAGTTTCTCAAGCTGTTCTTTTGCCGTTTTGTATTCAGGCATATTCGGAATAATTTGCTCGGGATCGACATGAGCAATTTTTAGTGTGCCAGTTAGAACCGGCTTATCTGCTTTGTCTCCGGAACTTTTTTTAGAACAAGCCACAGACAAAAGCGCAAAACCAAGAAACAAAACTAATTGTATTTTTTTCATTTAGATTGCTAATTATGAATGAGTTACTTTTTTAGACTCTTAATTACTTCAGCCGTTACATCTTTATCTGCTTTGGCATAAATGATGGTACTGCCATCAGGCGCAGAGAAAATGATGTCGTAACCGCGGTCGAGCGAGAATTTTTCAATTGCAGTATAAACTTTTTCCTGAATTGGTTTTACCAGGCTTTGTCTTTTTGTAAAGAGTTCACCCTCAGGGCCGAATCGTTTTTTCTGTAATTCTCTCACTTCTTTTTCCTTGGCAACGATTTCGTCCTGTTTTTGTTTACGGGTATCGTCGCTCATGAGCACCTCACGGGCCTGATAGTCGCGGTACATCTGATCAATTTTATCGTACTCTTTAGAAATTTCCTGGCGCCAGCGCTCGGCAATTTCTTCGAGTTCTTTTTGTGCTTTGGCATATTCGGGAACCGATTCCATAATCTTTTCCATATCGACATATGCAACTTTTTGAGCATTGATTGCTGTGAAACCAAAAAATGCAAACAGAATTAAAAGTGCTGATTTTTTCATAATCTTTTCTTTTGGTCGTTAATAAAAACTTTTTTTATCAGTTCCGAACTATGAATATGACTTACACAAACGTGCCAAAATTGATGCAGAATTAAAAAAATGAAAATATTAACGATTATTAACCAAAAAAACAGCCTCGTTACCCGATATACAAGCAACGAGACTGCGCAAATATAGTGTAAATAGATTTTTATTACGCAATTTTATTAATTTTTTGTCGAAGCTGCCTGCTTATTTCTTCAATCCAATTTCACGGAGGCGTTCATCAAGGTATTCACCAGCGCTAATAGGCTCGTATTGCAGCGGATTTTCAGCACTGATACAACCCTCAAGACAATTCAAATCCATATCGCTTCGCGGGTGCAGGAAAAATGGAATTGAAATCCTTGCTGTTCCCCATAATTCTTTTGGTGGGTTTACTACTCTATGAGTGGTCGATTGTAAAACATTATTGGTCAGACGCTGAAGCATATCGCCAACATTGATAACGATGCTATCTCCCAATGCCTTTACATCAATCCAATCATGGCCCAAAGGTCGAACCTGAAGCCCGTCGGCAGAAGCACCAAATAAAAGCGTAATTAGATTAATATCTTCATGCTCCTCTGCTCTGATTGCCGATTTCGGTTCAGATGTTATTGGCGGATAATGAATTGCACGCAAAATTGAATTTCCACCCTCGATATGTTTGTCAAAATAATTTTTGGGCAACCCAAGGTAAATAGCAATCGCCTCTAAAAGATAGGCGCCGGATTTTTCGAAAGCCTGATAAAGCTGACGGGCAACTTCATTATACTTTGGAAGTTGATCTACATAAATATTTTCTGGATATTCTTTTTCGAGCTCGTGACCGGATGGTAATTCTTGTCCAAATTGGTAAAATTCTTTCAAATCACCTACATTGGAATGTTTTGCATGTTCCCGACCGAAGGAAGTATAACCTCTTTGTCCGGCTCCTCCTTTTACTTCATATTTGGATTTGCTGTCCAAATCCATTGCAAAAAATTGCTCAGAAAGTTTGAAAAAGTTATTGACCAAATCGAGCGGAATGCCATGATTGGTTACACTTACAAATCCTATTTCTGAAAATGCTTTGCCAAGTTCCTGTACAAACTCAGCCCGCAATGATTCGTCAGCACTAATATATTTGCCGAGATCGACCTGCGGAATACCTGTAATTGATGCCATTGGGTTCTGAAACTGAGGGTTATAAAATTAGAGCAAAGCTTTTTTGGAATTGCCTTTTTTCGAAGCACAAACTTAAAAAAAAATTGAATGATATAAAAATGATTGTACTCAATAAAAGCACTGTTCTTAAAAAAAAAGTACTATTGCTTTTTGACAGCTTCAATGTGCACCTTACGCTGAGCAGATGCCTCCGGACTGCAAATAGAGTTACGAGGGTCGAGAATATTGTCGCTAATACCGACGGGCACTTCTGCTTCACCAATCGGAAGGTCTATAAATTTAATTTTACCGCTATTTGTATATTTCGACAAAGCGCCATTTTGGTAGGTATTTATTTGATTTTTCAGACATGCGATTCTACGTTTTGCCAGATTCACATTGTAATTTGTGCTGGAACGTGGACTACAAAAACCACGAACAGAAATTTCGATAGATTCACCACGCTCCATAAAAATCAGCAAAAGAGCCATAAACTCATTCATACGTTGAAATTGTTTAGTGACCGTATTGTCGAAGAAATTTCTAACCCGGTCTGATGCAGTTATTTTCTGTTCATTGTCCTTGAATTGAGTCGAAAACTCTCTGACATACATTTCCTTGTAGGCCATAAAGCTATTATAGGCTTGCGTATAGTTGGTTTTGGTTGTTATAGCCAGGGTATTTGAGTCGGGTTCATCGTTATGAAAATACAGCGTTAGCGGCAGCATCTTCTCCAATTCACTAACTATTACTTCCGGTTCAGGAATAGGTTTCACTTCCGGTTCAACAACTTTCTCCTGAGTTACAACAGGCAGTTCCGGCTGAATGGGATTAGGTTCGACTTTTACCACAATTAGCTCAGGTTCCGGCTCAGGCAAAGGTATAACAACAGGTTCCGGTTCTGGCTTTGGCTCAGGCTTTGGAGTTGGTTCAGGCTCAACCGAAACGACTAATTCTACGGGCTTACCCGGTTCTATTACAGCGGGTAACACCAAAGCATAAATATCATTGCAGCAGGATTCTCCTGTTAAAATTTTTGAACCTGGACGGTTGCTGGAAAAATATCCGAAGGTGTCGACCTGTGGAGAGATAAAAAAGTAAAGGTCATTTGCAGCGCTATTGAGTGGGACGCCAACATTTTCAGCCTCTGTCCACTGTCCATTTAATCGTTTAGATTTAAAAATATCAAAACCGCCCAATCCAGGATGCCAGGTAGAACTAAAAAACAGTGTTTGTGTAGTTTGATGAAAATAAGGCGTGGCTTCTTTTCCCTCTGTATTGATAATATTTCCCAGATTAACAGGTTCGCCATATTTACCGTTACCTTCATAAGTTACATAATAAATATCTGTTTCACCGAGACCGCCATCTCTTGATGAAGCAAAGAAAATTACTTCTTTGTTGAGCGTACTGTCGAAAGAAACGTTGGGATGAGTATTTGTGCCTTTTTTGGAATTGAAGGGCAATTCTTTGCCTTTACCCCAATTGCTGTTTTTATTTGCACGTTCCGAAACATAAATTTTACAAATAA
>JBIPOO010000389.1:0-3086 GCA_044379045.1 Saprospira sp. | reverse complement strand
ATTTCAGTGCGCGATAAATTTAATGCCCTGCAAAAAACGGTAAAAGAGATTCGTGAAATCAGAGTACAGATGAATGCCTTTGCTGACCGTTTAGGAAAAGACTATCCAAAGGATTTGAAAGAATACGCCGACTCCTTAAGTAAAAAGATGACCGAAATTGAAGAAGCAATTTATCAAACTAAACTAAAAAGCGCTCAGGATATATTGAATTATCCGATAAAGCTGAATGATAAAATAGCCGATTTATACAATTATGCCGAGAGCGGGAAAACCGCTCCAACCAAACAGGTGCTCGAAGCATTTGCAGAATTATCAGCTTTGGCAGATGTAGAAATCAATAAATGGGAGGCCATGTTAAAAATTGACATTCCAAAATTGAATACGATGTTTTATGCAAATTCACTTCCTGTTTTTGGATTGGGCGATAAAAAGTGATTTAGGCAGCAAAGGAGGCCTGGGTTTTAACCCAGAACCATTTCAGCTCCAGCGGAGCGGCCTGTTCTTAGCCGCAGGCAGGAAGAGGATTTGAGCCACAGCGTGGTGACCTGTTTAAAATTGAAACACAGATTTGGATTTTATCCAACACAAATCGGACAGATGCACGCAGATTTTTATGCAGCTGCGTCAATACTGATTTTAAACAGATTAACTACGTTAAGACGAATATTTACGGATTGACGAAACTTTCGCATGAAAATCTGTATGTTTTGATCTCAGATTTTTCATTATTAACGAATACCTGGGTTTCAACCCTGGAATAACTATTGGTTGCCCTCAATTGCTGTTCGTTTTTTCTAAGGCTGAAGCCTTTTGAAAAAATCCTATGGATTTAGCCTAGGATTTTAGTCAGCAAAGGAGACCCGGGTTTTAACCCAGAATCATTTCAGCTCCAGCGGAGTGACCTGTTCTTAGCCGTAGGCAGGAAGAGGATTTGAGCCACAGCGTGGTGACCTATATTGAATGTTTTTACCATGCCCTAAGCTAAAGCATATCACTCGGTTGGTATTTTGCTTTCAGAAGGTTAAAACCTTCTTGCGCAAAAATCTGATGCTTTTAAGCTCAGGACCTATTACAGCTACATTGGAGCGGACTGTATAGTGCCTACTTCGATTGTAGCAAGGCCGTTTTTAGATTGCGATAATACAGATATTCCTCCTTTTTTTGCAACCTGCCATAAATTTTGAGCAGCGCATCGATGCAGTCGATATCTTTTTCTTCGGGGCCCAATGCCTTTTTCAATAAAGCTTCCGAGCGGAGCAATAAATTACTGAACTTGGACTTCAGCTTTTCGTCCTGGGCTATTTTTAGTTCCAGTTCCAAAGCTTCATTTAGATATAGAGCGCCCAGATTGAAGGATGCCAAACGGTTTGTACTATCCATTTTTAAGATAGATTCATATTCGGCAGCAGCCTCTGTAGTCATTTTTTGTTGTTCATAAATCTGCGCCAGAGAAAATCGGGCCTTAAAATCAGCCGGATTCGCATTGCTTTGACTTTTAAATTTTTCAATTGCTTTTTGCGCTAAATCGGGACTGTTGAGATAGATTTCATTTTCAATATTATCGAGCAGGGTCTTCATTTCTGAATATTCCTTTTTCGACAGGCTATCTTTACTTGTTATTTTTTGGAAATATTTGTCGAGGCTGATTTTTCCATTTTGGATAGCCTTGATTGCCTCGGCGCCTTTATTTCTTTTTAATTGAATAATGGCCATATTGCCATAAACTCTGAAATGGGAGAAATCAATAGCAGCGTTTTTCGTCCCCTCAAAAAAATTGATTGATTTTTCAAAATTCAAAATTGCATCCTCATCGGCCTTTTTCAGCATCATCACTTGTCCGTATAGATCATAGGCACTGTAATCGGCAGCATTGAGGCCAATGGAAGCCATCATGTATTTCTGAGCCTCATCAAGTGCCGCATTTTTGGCCGATGCCTGCATTGCATTATCGCTGTAAATTTTATTCAGAAGAGCAGCTCCAAGATTTTTAACAATGCGGTTCAGATAATTTCCCAATGCTTCGCATTCTTTTTTTGCAGACTCCCCCTGAACAAATTTTCTTGCATCGAGCAAATCCTGATAGGCCAGGAAATAAGCCTCTTTATATTTTTCGGTACTTTTACTGTCATTGTTTTTAACGGCGCGGTCAATCAGATTCAAATGTGTCTTGGCTTTGAGCATGTAAGCAAAGCTGCGCTCATCGCCTTTCAGCTGATCGGGATTGGCAAGAATAATTTGCAAATGCTGCAGAGCCTTTTCATAGTCCTGCTTTCTAAAATGCTCATCGGCAGTTTTGAGCGATTCCTGAGCCATTGAAATTGCACAATAACAGACCAGGAAGAGAAAGAGCAATATTTTCATAAAAGCAGATTTTTTTAAGCATTTTTAAAAGCAAGGACCCTCTTGTACTCGATCTCAAACTCAAGTATGTTTTCCTTGGTTTCATCTGAGTTCCAGTTCAGTTTTTTGGCCATTGCATCAGCAACAAAGAGGTATTGATCATCCAATGCAGGCCTGTCGAAATAAAGTCGGCCACTTCTTCGGATGAGAAAATCGCAAAGCCTTGCAACCTGTTCATAGTCGATACAATAGTATAGTTCAGCTAGCAACAATCTTTTGGCTGGATCTGCCTCGTGTTGATACAGATCGAAAGCGTTGGCAATAATCAAATCGATATTCGCTCCGTAGCGGTTGAGTAGTGATTTGATTTCCTGTTGGGAAGCCGATATCTGTTTTGCCTGTCCGCAACGAAGATTATAAAATTTATCCAAGGCTTCGTTACTTTCAAAATCCGCTCCGCTCAGTTTCAGGTTTTTTGTCCCACAGGCAAGCTTTCTGCCCAATTTTTTGCAAACAAGATTCACAACTTTTTCAGCCATCTTTCGGTATCCAGTAAGCTTGCCACCAGCAATGGATATAAGACCCGATTTTGCCAAAAAGATTTCATCCTTACGCGAAAGCTCCGAAACTGATTTTCCATCCTGATGTATCAGCGGACGCAGGCCCGACCAGCTTGAGATAATATCTTCCGTTTTTAATAAAATAGTTGGGAACATCTCATTCACTGCTGAAATAATATAGTTGAC
>JBIPOO010000337.1:0-3882 GCA_044379045.1 Saprospira sp. | reverse complement strand
AGCTTAAAATGGGGCTTTGTCAGTAATTTTGGCTTTGTAGCATCGAGTGTATAAGCGAGTTGACCTTTGGCCTGTATGATGTCGTACTTTATGGTAATGGCCAGATATTGATTCAATTTTGAAACATTGGGCCTCAGAAGCGCACTCAACTCTCTGAGTATTCTGTAAATCTCGCGCCGATATTCCTGTTCCATGTCGAAAAGGTCATTATTCAATTCAATCACCTCTTCTGGTTCGATAAATACGGTTTTTCCAGTGGCAGATTCATCGTGCAGTATTCCTTTTACCTGTCTTTTGTATTCAGCCAAAACAGCAAGTACTCGACGACCATTTCTAAAACTTTCGACTGTATCGGCTAGTTGATTTTTGCTTTGGTAAAAATTGGCAACCTGCCGGAAACGCTTGTCTAATTCTTGTCTTTTAGATGCCTGCATTCGCGCAATTCGCTGCAATTCGGGCGATGCATCAGGGCGAATATTTCCTTCTTCATCCACTACCCTATTGATTGATTTCAGCAGTTGTTCATCAAAATCTGATTCGCGAATGACATTGAAAAGATTTGGGTAAAGTGCCCTGGTTTCAGATTTTGGATTAAAAAACTTGTAAAACTTTTCGGTTCCTTGTAGAATTTGAGCAATACTTATCAAACTTTCCACCGATAGTACAAAACCTTCAATCGATAACATTTTCAGGTCTTCACTGATATCGGAATAAGCCGAACCAGGAAAATTATGATTTTCGTTGTAAGTTTTTTTATATTCGAATACTTCCTGTAACTGCCGCTCGAGAACAAAAGGCTGATTACTGAGGGTAAGATTTCTGAAATAATTGACAGCAGGTTCACCCAAACAGAGCGACTCTGTAATGAGCAATATTTTATCAAATTCGAGCTTTTCGAAAAGATCGGATGGTGAAAATTCCATAATATGCGTTAGACTTAGATTTGTAAGTCTGTATTTTTCAATTAGTAGATTTATTGATAATAATTTAGTTTGAACAATAGCCAAAGTACTTTCGTTCAAACTTTTTACTAAGGATTCCTCATTTTTAAATAAAAGAACTCCTCTTTTAACAGTTTTCCTTTGAGCTTTCCTTCAATTCTAGCATATAAACTATCGCCATTACTTCTTTTGTAAATGATTTTTTTAGGAAAATCGTGGTACTTGTTTTCAAAAT
This sequence comes from Saprospira sp., assembly GCA_044379045.1. Taxonomy (GTDB): domain Bacteria; phylum Bacteroidota; class Bacteroidia; order Chitinophagales; family Saprospiraceae; genus Saprospira. The sequence continues at coordinate 2,706 of JBIPOO010000337.1, read as the reverse complement.
GATATTCATCCAATGTCTTATTCATCAATTTAAAATCAATGTACTTGTTATCGTTGTGATCATTGACTAATACGCTGTAAAACATGTTATTATTTTGGATTTCCAATACCATTGTTTCAGAAAAAACAGTATCTCCCTTTGTTGTGGTAAAACTGAAACCCGAAAACTGTTGATCGTTTTTCTTTGTCCAAATTTCCTGTGTTAGTGAATTATCTCCAGAAATCTTGAACCAACTCCCAAGCATCCATTCCATTTCTGAAAGCTGAATATTGCGAATCGGTTTTTTGAAATTAAACTTTGAATGATTGGCCTTGCAGGCACAGAGCAGTAAAATTGTGAAAATTACTAGGTATATGGCTTTTATTTGAATCGGCATAAAAACTAATTTTTCTTAATGGATGATGAATCAGCCTATAATTTTTGCATCTTCTATTCTAAATAATTTCGACTCTTCGATTTCGAGTTTTTCAAGAAGTTCAGATACTCTTTTTTCGTGTGTATCCGTAAGAAAAATTTGTCCAAAATCGCCCTTTGTAAGCATTTCCAACAATTGTTTTACCCTTGTAGGATCGAGCCGGTCGAAAATATCATCTAGCAATAAAATAGGATAAATGCCAAGCTCATCTCTAATCAATTCATATTGTGCCAATTTCATAGCTAATAAAAAAGATTTCAACTGTCCCTGCGATGCAAAACGCTTCAAAGCCTGATCTTTCATAATCAATTCCAAATCATCTTTGTGTATGCCCTTGTTTGTGCGTTGCAATAAAATGTCTTTATTTCTTGATTCAGTTAGTAATTGCCTGAAATCGACCTCATCGAGCTGTGATGTATATTTCAGCGCTACGCTTTCACGTTCCGATGAAATTGTTGCATAGGCTTTTTGAAAAAAAGGAGCAATTTTCGTGGAAAGTTCCTGCCTTTTTTTGTGAATATAATTTGCAGGTTGAATGAGCTGACTGTCATAATAATCGAGCAGGGCAAAATCGGGTGGATTTTTATCGTCGGCTTTCCTGAGCAGGGCATTGCGTTGTTCGAGTATTTGATTATAAAGCAAAAGTGCCTTTGTGTAATCGGCATCGAGTTGCACGAGACTCAAATCGAGGTATCTTCTTCTTTCTTCCGAGCCATCCAAAATGAGTTGAATATCATCGGGCGCTATGATGACCAAAGGTAATAGACCAATATGTTCCGATATCTTTTTGTAAGGAGTTTTGTTTCGCTCTAGCTGTTTTTTTGAACGGAGTTTGTATTTGACTACAATATCTTCTTGCTCTCCGGCTCTTGAAAATAATGCCTGCAACCTAAAAAATGTTTCATCGGTCTTTACAAGATTCTGATCTGAGGACAAGAAATGACTTTTTGCGAGACAGAGTGTGTGAATGGCGTCGAGTAAATTGGTCTTGCCCATGCCATTGTCACCAACAAAACAATTAAGTTTTGCCGATAAATCCAGTTGTGCTTGACTATAATTTTTGAAATTGGTCAGCTGCAAACTTTTCAAATACAATTCGCGATATGCCATACTGCAAAACTAAGCAATAGGTTATAATTTATACATTAATGCTAGTCCAATCTCAAAAACTGAAGCTGATATCTAATTTATTTAGAAAAAACAATATCCATTGCTTCGCACATAATCCTTGCTGCATTATCCAGAATTTCCTCTGTGTGAGCCGCCGACACAAATCCCACCTCATAACCCGAAGGACCTAGATAAATGCCTCTGTTTAAAAGTTCGGCATGCAGCACCTTGAATTTGTCCATGCTTTTAGGGTCTATTTGTTCAGATGTTCGGATGGTTTCATGACTAAAAGCAATCCAAAAAATGGAACCGATGGTCGGGAAACTTACTTCGTAGCCTTTGTTTTTGCAGTAGTCATCAATTTTCGAGATGAATTTTTGTGTTTTAGCTGCCATCTTATCGTAGAAACCCGATTCAATCAATTGGCTTGCTGCTGCAAAACCTGCAGACATCGAAATCGGATTTCCTGAAAGTGTTCCAGCCTGATAAACTGGTCCTTCGGGAGCAACGCAGCTCATAAGCTCATTACTCGCTGCATAGGCACCTACCGGCATTCCTCCGCCGATGATTTTACCATAAGTAACGATATCGGGCTGAATATTATAATAACCGGCTGCACCTTCAAAACCAACGCGGAAACCAGAAATTACCTCGTCGAAGATTAGCAGCACATTATATTTGGTACAAAGCGTTCTTAATCCTTCGAGATATGCTTTTGTTTGAAGTAGCAAACCATTGTTAGCTGGTACTGGTTCAATAATGACACAGGCTAGATCGTCAGTTTCCTGAATCAGTTTTTCAACAGCATCGAGGTCATTGAGTGGCAACACCAGGGTCTCTTTCGCAAAAGCTTCGGGAATTCCTGCACTGGTCGACACCCCAAAGGTTACCAAGCCAGAGCCTGCTTTTACGAGCAATGAATCGACATGTCCGTGATAACAACCTTCAAACTTTAAAATTTTGCTCTTGCCGGTATAGCCTCTTGCCAAACGAATGGCTGACATCACGGCCTCGGTGCCCGAACTCACAAAACGCATTTTTTCAATGAAGCGGTTGTTTTCTATGAGCAGTTTACCTAATCTGTTTTCGAAACGTGTGGGTGTGCCAAAAGAGGTTCCATTATGAACCGCTTCGATAATTGCCTCCCTGATTGGCGCATTATTATGACCTAAAATGAGCGG
>JBIPOO010000096.1:0-13699 GCA_044379045.1 Saprospira sp. | reverse complement strand
GGCTGCCAATGCCGGTACAAAGCTGTACAAAGTAGTTGAAAATCTTGAACGTCTGTTGGCGATTGAATTTATGGCAGCTGCTCAAGGACTTTGGCTTAGAGCGGGTAAAAGCGGCAGTGCAATTGAAAAAGTATTGGAAGCTTATCGAAAAATTGTAGCCCCAATTGAAGAAGATAGAATTTTTCACCAGGATCTTCAAAAGACTATTGAATTTTTGAAATCAGTCGAAGTGGAGAAAATTTTGAAATAGCTTTATGCTGAACATCATTATTTGAACTCTGTTAGAATTATACTCCGACGGAGTTTTTTATTTTGACAGATGCTATTCAATATGAATTGTCTTCATAAATTTTTCCATCTGTTTTTTGGACGGTATTTTCTTTGTCTGACTCAGTCCAATAAAAAAAACATAATTTTTATGGAAATAAATATGAAAACGAGCTAAAGTATTTACCTTCTTGGAAATGCCTTCGTAATACATACCGCATATTTTGCTATCGTTCAGACAGATTTCATATTTGTTGAAAATATCCATAGACTGTTTAAAACCTAGATGAATTGAATTCATTACGAGCTGTTTATCCTCAATACTATCCGGTATTGTTAATACACTGAAACTGTAGACTGAACTATTATGAAAAACTGAATATTGCTTTGCAGTATATTGATTTTTTACAATATTTTTGAGTTCAGGTTCTGCCGGAAATGAAACATGAAAAACCGGGCTTTCAGAACTTATTTTGAATTTAAAATTCTGCGAAAATGATATTTGAGTCGAAAATATGTAGATTAGTACAAAGATGGAGATAGTTTTCATGAACCAGGGTTTAGTGTTTAAATATCAGTCAGCCAAAAAGTAATCAAGGTTTATTGAGCAGTTTAAAACTGCCCATAAAAGATTTTATTTCAGCTTCCTCAGGCTCTCTGGGAATTTTGTTCAGAATGGCAAGCTGATACATTCTATCTTTCACAATATAAATATAATAAACCATCGCAACATCCAATCCCAAGCCTTTGAAATAAAGACCAGGAAATGATTGTAGGTCCAATTTTTTTTCCTCAACTATTGTTGTACGCATGCTTTGTGCAGGTCCAATTTTAGCTTTATTGAGTATGCTGTCGGGGTTGGAACTCGCGTAATCGGGTATATTATTGTACGAGAGCAGATAAACAATATTTGAGTCAGCACTAAGGTAATTATAAGTCACAATATCTAATTCAGTGCCGTCTGCAACTGGCAGTCGTATTGCTTTTTTTGTAGGTTTACCCGGAAAATTTACGATAAAATTTCCATCTTCAGATCTTAAGCTGAAATCAGCTTTACAAGAATTCAGCAAATAAAGAAGGGGGATAAGCCAAACTAATTTCATGAACACCTAGTTTTGTTCATTGGTATAAAAATCAGGTTCATCTGAATGGTCCGTTTCTTCCAGCTTCTCAGCAATTTCAGAAGCTTGAAAATAGGTTTTAAACTGTAAATCCCGGATCATTTTTTTCAGATCTTCAATTTTCATTTCCTGAATCAGTTCATCTTCAGGCTTTATCATGTCAGTATTCATCACTTGAGCTGTATGCTGTTATTACAATAATATTAAAATCTTTGTCTAATCTGAATATAACAATCAATTCATCCTCAATAGTTCTCAAAAGATCATTCTTTTGTAATGGTACGATTCCTTTGATGATATAACTGTCGCCATATAAGGATGGAGACAAGGTAATTTCAAATTTTTTTTGTCTGAAAAGTGCATTGATTGCCAAAAAAGATATATTTCTTTTTTTTAAGGCAATATTTTCCGCAATATGGTTTAGATGCTTGGGAATCCACCTGAAATACAGCTTTTCTAAAGCCTTGTTAAGTGCAGTCATATTTGGCAGAATATAAAAGACCTGCCACTTTTAAGCGGCAGGCCAATATTATTTGTGTATCTGAATTTATCTTGCAAAAGCCACGGCACGTTTTTCACGGATAACCGTAATTTTAATCTGACCAGGGTATTGCATTTCGTTCTGAATTTGCTGAGAAATGAGGAATGACAATTCATCGGCTCTTTCATCGCTTACTTTTTCGGCTTCTACAATGACGCGAAGTTCGCGACCTGCCTGCATCGCATAAACTTTTTGAACACCATCATAAGCCATTGCAATCTGCTCAAGTTCATTGATACGCTGCATATAACTTTCAAGAATTTCGCGACGTGCACCCGGACGAGCACCTGAGATAGCATCGCAGGCTTGAATGATAGGCGAGATAATATATTTCATTTCGACCTCATCGTGGTGCGCACCTACGGCATTTACAACAGCTGGGATTTCACCGTGTTTTTCGCAAAGTTTCATACCCAGTAGAGCATGTGAAAGCTCGGTTTCCTCTTCAGAAACTTTTCCGATGTCATGTAACAAACCTGCACGCTTGGCCAGTTTTACCTCGCGTGGCGACAGTCCCAATTCTGCTGCCATAGTAGCACACAATTTGGCAACTTCGATTGAGTGTTTTAAAAGGTTTTGACCATAGGATGAACGGAAGCGCATACGACCTACCATGCGGATAAGCGCTGGTTGCAATCCATGAATATTCAGTTCAATTGCTGTGCGTTGGCCAATTTCCATGATCTGTTCTTCGATCTGTTTTTTGGTTTTGGCGACAACCTCTTCGATACGGGCCGGGTGGATACGACCGTCTGCAACAAGTCTTTGCAGCGATAGACGGCAAATTTCGCGGCGTACCGGATCGAAACTCGAAATGATGATGGCTTCCGGGGTATCATCTACAATGATTTCAACTCCTGTTGCAGCTTCCAATGCTCTGATATTACGACCTTCGCGACCAATGATCTGACCTTTAAGGTCATCAGAGTCGAGTTGGAATACCGATACTGTATTTTCAATTGTATATTCAGCAGCCATACGCTGAATAGTTTGAATGACAATTTTCTTTGCTTCTTTGTTTGCGGTAAGTTTGGCTTCTTCTACGCGGTCTTTCACAAAGGTGATTGCCTCCGATTCTGCCTTATCTTTTATACTCTTGATAAGCTCTTCCTTAGCTTCCTGAACCGACATTTTGGCGATTTTCTCAAGACCTTTCTGGAATTCCTGCTCTTTATTGTCGAGCATTGCTTTTTGAGATTCAACTGTAAGCAATTGTGCCTCGAGTGTTTCTCTTACTTTGTCATTTTCTTTGCCTACACGTTGCAGATCTTTTTCTTTCAGCTTCAGTTCATTTTCTTTTTCCTTTAGCGTTAGTTCAACTGTTTTGACAGCCTGTTCTCTTTTGCTTGTTTTGGCTTCGAATTCTTCTTTGCGTTGAACCCAATGTTCCTTAGCTTCGAGCATTTTTTTGCGTTTGATGTCCTCGCTTTTTTCTTTAGCATCAGCAATAATTTTATCTGACTGAGCCTGCGCATTCGTTGCTATTTGTTCAGCATTGCTGTTTGCTTCGCTTAGTTTTTTCTCAATTTTGGAGTCTATATCTCCCTCTTTTTTTCGATAGCTGCTTTTGATTGCTGCCTGACCACCGAAGAAACCTCCGCCGAGTCCAACAAGCAATCCTACTATTCCAATTATTATTTCCATGTTAGATGTTGTATTAAAAAGTGTACATAAAGCGCCGTTGATGATTTTCAGCCGGCTGGTTTTGAAGAAATCCGCTGTTATTTTCAGGGATTTTAATCTAAAAATTATCTCAGGCCTCAGGCATTGTCGAGCATAAGATAAAGTGTATCTATTTTTTCGTCTATTTTGTTGTTTTTAGAATTATTTTCCAAGTCTATGAATTTCTTTGCATAGGTAAACAAAAGCATTGATAAAATATCCTGTTTGTTCAATTTATTGCCGTAACGACGCTGAAGGTCGCTTATCTCATCGTTGAGCTGTTCGGCTAGATTAAATATCAGCGCTTCTTCTTCCTTTTCGACCAAAACCGGGTAAGTTTTTCCCGCAATTTCAATATCAATATTATGCATAAAAAATTACAAAAATCAATTTTGCTAATCCAGATCGCTCAGCCATTGAATACTTAAATCAATATCGCTGAGATATTTTTCAATTTGTTCTTTGAGTTTTTCTTTGTCAAGGACAATCTCAGTGTTTTGAGTTTTTGCTATCAATTCATCTCTTAAGGCCTTATTTTCAGTTTCCAATAAGCTTACTTTGTTGGAAAGATCCATTAAGATTTGCCGGTATTGATTATTTTGCTCAATCAGCTTTGTTGCCTTCAGTAATATTTTGTCTAATTTTTCTTCTAAATGGGCCATAACTGCTGTAAGTTATCAGGTTATTTCCTGATGAATGCGCCTAATTCTTTTTCGTAACTTGCCATCATTCTGTTCATAATATCTTCTACCTCCTGATCTTTAAGTGTTTTACTTTCGTCTTGAAAAGTATAACTGACGGCATATGATTTTTTGTCTGCTCCCAGATGCTCACTGTGTTCATATACATCAAAAAGGTTGATATCCTTTAGTAAATTTTTACCCTGTTTACGGGCAATCGTCACAATCTGTTCAAAGTTCAGTTTTTTGTCAACTATGAGCGCCAAATCTCTGCGGACTGAAGGGAATTTAGCCAATTGACGGTATTGAACCTTTTGTTTTTTTAATATTTGCAAAATCAGATCCCAGTTAATATCTGCGAAAAAAACCGGATTTTTAATATCCATTTCGAAAACCATTTCTGGATGTATGCGGCCCATTGTCACAATAATATCACGGCCTCTTTTGAATTGTACCGAATATGCCCAGGGTTTTTCACTTTCAGGGTATTCGACTTTGAAACTTCCAGCATTCAAGTCAATGCCCAATTTCGAAAATAAATTTTCGACAGCAGATTTCAATGTATAAAAACTCACCTTTTCTCTTTTGCTGTTCAGCCAGTTTTCACTGTTGCGAAAACCACTTACAAGAATTGAAAGCTGTTGTTGTTCATTGTGTCTATCATCAGGAATGACACGGTAGGTTTTGCCAAACTCATACAGAAATAAATCGCTTTGCTGACGATTCTGATTATGTAGCACTGTTTCCAGCATCCCCATTAGCATCGAGGGTCTCATTACGTCTAATTGCTGGTTCGATGTGTTATTTACAAAAACCAAGGTTTCTTGAGCTATGGGGTATAACTCCTTGTAAAAAGCCGATTTTGAGAGCGAAAGTCCCATCATTTCTGAAAAACCAAGCGTTGAAAGCCATTCAGATACCTTATTCCTTACCTTTAATGCCTCGGGTCTCTGAGCAAAGGAAAGCGCCGCATTCAGATTTTGTGAAGCCTCAATGTTGTTGTACCCGTAAATACGTAGAATTTCTTCTATGACATCAGCTTCACGTAGCACATCCGATTTATTGGTTGGCACAGCAACAGAAACTGACTCGTCGTTTTCGCTTACTATCTGCATGTCTAGTGCCGCAAGTACCTTTTTGATGGTTCCAACCTCAAGATTTGCACCAATAAGCCTTCTGGTTTTTGCAAAGTTAAGGTTAACCTCAGGTCTGGGAACAGGGTTGGGATAAATGTCGATTATTTCTGAAGCTACAGCTCCGCCGCAAATTTCCTTAAATAGCAAAGCAGCTCTTTTTAGGGCATAAACCGTAATGTTGGGGTCCGTGCCTTTTTCGAAGCAAGATGCGGCATCGGTACGCAGCAGATGCGACATGCTGCTTTTGCGAATACTTTTGGCATTGAAATGCGCCGACTCTAGAAATATGTTTACAGTTTCGCTGCTTACACCCGATTCCAAACCACCATAAACACCGGCAATACACATAGGATTTGAATTACCATCGCATATCATGAGGTCTTCATTACGCAGTTTTCTTTCAGTGCCATCAAGACAAACAAAATTGGTTTCAGCATCCAATGTTTGAACGATTACTTTTTCTCCTGCAATTTTATCGTAATCGAAAGCATGTAAGGGTTGTCCCAATTCGTGTAAAACAAAATTGGTAATATCAACAGCATTATTGATTGGATTTACCCCAATTGCATTCAGGCGATTTTTGAGCCATTCGGGCGATTCGCCGACGCTTATTCCACTGATACAGATACCTGAGTATCGGGGGCAGCGAGCATTATCCAAGACTTCAACGCTGATAGGCAATGTAGAACTGTCTACAGCAAATTCCGAAACATCAGGTTTTGTAAAACTGCAATGTCCTTCATAGTTGATTTGAATCGCAGCAGCGAGGTCGAAAGCAACGCCAAGGTGGCCCGTTGCATCCGATCTGTTTGGCGTAAGACCTATTTCAATAAGGGTGTCGGTTTCAATTTTCTTGCCCTTATATCCACCAATGCTGTTAAAATACTCATAGGCCGATAAACCGACGGCAGCATCCTTGTCTAAAATCATAATGCCGTCGTGTGAACTGCCGAGACCGATTTCATCCTCGGCACAAATCATACCTTCGGAGACTTCACCTTTTATTTTCGATTTTTTTATGTTGATGGAATCGCCACTTGTTGGATAAAGTGTTGCGCCTACAGTGGCAACAACTACTTTTTGGCCTATTGCCACATTTGGCGCCCCGCACACGATTGACAAGGGCTCTGCAAAACCAACATTCACTTTTGTCAATGATAGTTTTTCAGCATCGGGATGCTTTCCGCATTCTATTACTTCACCAATTAGCAGACCGCTAAGACCTCCTTTTATACTTTCAATTGTTTCTGTTCCTTCAACTTCGAGTCCTATATTGGTAAGTAATTCTATAATTGTCGATGGCGGTAGGTCAGTATTTACATATTCCTTAAGCCAGTTTAATGATATTTTCATTGGGGTTTGATCAAAATTTATAAACCTTTCATCCGGAGTTTTTTTTGTAATTCCGAATTGTTTGACAGTCAAGACTTTGTATGATTTTATGCAGAAAAGTCTTAGCCTTGGAGCAAATATAAGAAAAAACAGCGATGAAAAAGATAAAATACCAAAATAAAAACAAAAGGCCGAGGAAGTTCGACCTTTTGTTTTGAAGAATATTTCATAGCAATACTGGAAATTATTTTTCTGTACTGCTGCAGTTTGAAAAGTTTAGGCTATTGCATAAATTTATGAGTATTTTTCTTCCTTTATCAGAGTAACCATGTAGTTTGGCGGGGCTGGAGTTTTTTGCTTTTTCCTGTGCACTGATAAGGGGGAAGGAATTATGCTGATTGCATAAAAAACAGATGCTGATTTGTGCTTTTGGATTATCATTTTCATCATAAAAAACTATGCCCAAATGAGGTTTGAAACAGCGAGAAATGTCAGCTCCATAGCTGAGTGTATCGTTGAGCGCAGCTAATAGTTCTTCTGTCTGTTCTTTGCTTAAGATTACCTGTTTTTTGACACTAGAATGAATTTTTCCTTTTTCAATAATCAGATCACCTTTTTCAGATCCGTCATAATCATAGGCAACGGCCTTTGCATAGTTAAAACCAGGAAAAACTTTTGAAATTCTTTTCTCGTCATGAATATCAGTTCTACAGGCTTGATGCGTAATTAGTAAGCAGATAGTTACTGTTGATAAAAACAGTTTTTTCAAAAGGTAAAACATTGTTGAAAAGGTTTACATTACAGGGATATTAAAACTCAAAGTTGATGATTTATTTTTTTTTATTGTTACCGGTGAACGTTTTTTTTTAAATATATATAAAAAAAGCGGCAGATCTACTGCCGCTTCAATGTCAATATATAACTTTACCAATGCTGCTGATTACTGAACTGAGTTTTATAGCTTCAAAAATTCGGCTTTCGCTTGTTCCAAGTGAAATAAGGGAGGCTTCATGCGATTTAACACACTGCTCGCAGCCATTTACCGCCGATACACAAAGGCTAACCAGCTCAAAGAATTCCTTTCCGAGCACTGGATTTAGCATTATATTCATTCGCAAGCCGGCACGCATCTGCTCATAGGATTCTTTTCCCATAAAATGTCTGAAACGGTACATGACATTATTGATAGTGAGTAAAGACGCGCATGCAATTGCATCTGCAATTTCTGCTTTTGTAGCCCCTGCAGCTTCAGCTTTTAATGAAAAAGCTTTTTCGAGGCAGGTATTGTTGTCATTATTTGCAATTGCAACCGAGATGAGATGGGCCTCTTTTTCGCTCAAATCTTTCGATTTCCAAAAACCTTTGAGGTTCATGCGCAAATCGCGCAAGTATTTTGAGTCGCCTGCCAACAGCATATCCAAACTTGGATTCGTGTAGTTTTCTTCAAGACCTAGGTCAAGTAGCAAATCTTTCAAAGTTTCGTTCAACATTATTTTATGATTTAAAAAAAGGCCTTTCGGGTTTTCCAAAAGACCTTTCGATGTTACTTAAAAGTTTATACTGATATAAAATCAGTAAGCAGACTATACGTGAAGGGTTTCTTCACCTTTTTTCCAGTTACATGGACAAAGCTCATCTGTCTGCAATGCATCCAATACGCGGATTACTTCTTCAACATTACGGCCTACGCTCAGGTCATATACACTTACCCAACGAATTACATTTTGAGGATCGATAATAAATGTTGCACGATAAGCAATTTTGTCGTTGCCACCCAGGATACCTAGTTCTTCGCCCAATGATTTTGAAGTATCGGCTAACATAGGAAATTTCAAACCGCGCAAATCATCATGGTCTCTTCTCCATGCAGCATGAACAAATTCTGAATCTGTAGAAGCGCCGATAAGGGTAGTGTTTCTATCACGGAATTCTTCATAGGCATTGTTGAATTCAGCAATTTCTGTTGGGCAGACAAAGGTAAAATCTTTAGGCCACCAAAACATTACGGTCCAACGCTCTTCGCCATTTGCGAAATCATTTTTCAGGGTAGCGAATTCTTTTCCTTTTTCGATTGAGACAACAGCTTTTTTCTCGAATAGCGGGAAGCTTTGTCCTACGGTCATTAAACTCATGATGTTTTAAAATTTAAATCAGTTAAAAAAGAGATTATTAAGATTCAGCAATGCCATAAACACAGCTGCATTTTTTAAATTGAGTGTGATTCAATATAAATTAGAACACAAAAATAAGACAGTTGTTTCGATTTTTAAAATTGATTTACTCTATGATTAGATAGAAAATTTATATTGGGTTAGTATCCCTAATCTTAAGATTCATAAATTTCAACTATATGACTTACTTATAAAAGAAAAAGCCTCCGATTCCTCAGAGGCTTTTTCAAATTTATTTGATCAGTAGTTACTGATTAGTTTTTGGTGAGTTTGTAAGTAGCTGTGTCCTTACCTGCAGTTACGCGAACAAAGTAAACACCTGAAGCCCACTCAGTAGTATTGAGCGTGTATTGGTTGTTTAACACTGTTGCATCATTGATGGTACGGATTACCTGACCGCTTACATTGCTGATTTCGATAGTTACATCGCTGCTGTTTACAAGTGCAACAGAGAGTGTAGCAACTGATTCAGTAGGATTAGGGAATACAGAGATGTTGATATTGCCATTTGTTACACCAACAGTTGTAATGATGCTTGCTGAAGCAACGTCTGTACATCCGTTTCCGTCAGTAACAGTTACAGTGTAATTGCCAGGTTGTACACCTGTAATGTCCTGTGTAGTTGCACCATTGCTCCACAAATAAGCGTATGGAGTTGTTCCACCACCTACTGAGATATTTACATCACCTACATTGTTAGCATTAGGATTTGTTGCAGTGATACCAATGTTCAATGCACTAGGTTCAGTTACAGTTACAGCAGTTGCAGAAGCTACGCAACCATTAGCATCGGTAGCAGTTACTCTGTAAGTGCCTGCAGCAAGATTGTTTGCAGTTGCACCGTTGGCAGCATTTGACCAAGTGTATGAATATGGAGCAGTTCCACCAGTAGCTGATGCAGTTGCAGTACCGTTAGCAGCACCGTTGCAAGAAATGTCATTGCTATTTGCAGTAACACCCAAAGCAGTAGCTGGTTGAGTAACTGTGATAGCAAGTGTACTTGCGCAAAGATTAGCATCAGTTACAGTAGCTGTGTAAACACCTGCAGTAAGACCAGAGATAGTAGCAGCGTTGCCACCATTGCTCCAAGTATAAGCATAAGCACCAGTACCGCCGCTTACTGCTACAGAAGCAGTACCGTTGTTACCACCGAAGCAAGATACATTTGCTGTAGCTGCTGTGTTAACAGTTGCAGCTAGTGCAGTAGGCTGAGTAATTGTTACAGAAGCAACACCAGAACATGAAGCTGCGTCAGTAATGTTGGCAGTGTAAACACCAGCTACAAGACCTGTAGCAGTTGCTGTGTTAGCACCATTGTTCCATGAGAAGTTGTAAGGAGCAGTACCACCAGTTGCAGCTGCAGTAGCCTGTCCGTTGTTTCCACCATTACAAGAAACAGCTGTGAAAGCAGTGATGCTTGCTGTAGGAGCATTAGGATTGTTTACAACAATACCTGTTACAGAACCAACGCAACCGTTAGCATCTGTAATTGTAACTGAATAGCTACCAGCAGCGATGTTGCTAATAGTCTGTGTGTTACCGCCGTTACTCCAAGTATAGTTGTAAGGAGCAGTACCGTTGCTTGGGTTTACAGATGCAGAACCTGTAGCACCACCACAAGCAGAGTTTGTAGTTGTTGGAGTGTTAGTAGTAAGTGTAGTTGAAGTTGAACCTACAGTTACTGTATTGGTTACTGAACATCCTGAAGCATCATTTACAGTAACTGAATAGTTACCTGCAACAAGGTTACTTGCAGTAGCATTAGTTTGTCCGTTGCTCCATGCGTAAGTGTAAGGAGCTGTTCCATTGGCAGGCGTAGCAGTAGCAGTACCTGTACCGCCTGTACAAGTAGCATTGGTAGCATTAGTTGTAGAAGTTACAGTACATACAGTACGGAAGAAACCACGAACAATAGGCGTAAAGTTAAAACCAGCAAGCAAGCTGTTCAATGGAGTGTATGCACCACCGTTAAGGTTGGCATATACTGTGTTCTGAGTAAAGATGCTTGAAGCGCACTGAAGACCGTAGTTGTCACCAGTTTGGAATTTCTCAATACCAATGAAATATTTACCTGGGGTAAGCGTAAGCACGCCACCTGCAAGGGTTGTAACAGGAAGTGTTTTAACAGCACCTGCTGTATCTGCTATTGTAAAACGGTAGATGGCTGATTGGCCAACATAACCTGTGTTACTAGGTACACCTGCAACAGTAGATGCAATACGTACACGTACAGTATCGTTCAAACCAGGAGCGCCAGGATAGCAGAAGAAAAGAACAGAGTCAAGTTGTGTATTTGTTGTAATGTCAAAAACATTACCAATGATTACCCCGGTAGTATTACCTGCTCCGATACCCTGTACAGATGTACCGTTATCACGAGCATAGAAATTTGGAACTACAGAAACTCCGTAACGGAAAGTATCGTTGGCTACAGATCCTGTATTGCCAGAGATAATGTGACGGAATACATAGTCACCTAAAGTTGGAGCAGCAGGAGTGAATGCTGTTAGGTTAATTGTAGCATTTGCACCGGCAGCAAGGTTTGCTGTTGAACCTGTCTGTGTATATACTGGTGTTGTAGTGTTAGGGAGTTTAAAAACAGCCGTTGTTACTGTAACTGAAGCAGCAGCACCAGAACCCGTATTGTTAACAGTTGCACTTACCGGGAAAGAAGTAACCTGATTTTGTGGAATCAATGTGTACTCACTTGGTGTAACTCTAGAGATAGAAACCTCAGGTGCCAAAACAGTCAATTGGTTAAGTCTAACCTCATCTACTGCCAAAGCGCCAGCCCAAGCAGCAACGTCGTTGTAACGGAAAGCAATAGTGATATTGTTCTGACCAGCATAAGCAGTAAGGCTTACAGTTAGGTCGTTCTGCCATGCAGCATTTGTAGACAATGTTGCAACTGTTGTCCAAGGACCTGCAGTACCTGCAGTACTTACCTCAACTGTTCCAATTCCACCATAAGATCCGTCGTGGAAAAGGTCAAAAATTAGATTTACACCTGCCATACCAGTAAAGTTCTGTGTAGGAAGGATGAGACGGTCAACTGATTTGTCGCAGTTACAGGCATCATCATTTGTGAAAGCAAATTTTGTACCTTGAATTGCAGGAGGCATAGTTACATAAGGTGAGGTAGCTGCTGCTGCATCACCTACTGTGTAGATACCATCTGTTGAATTACCTGTTTCGGACCAACCGGCCGGGATTCCGTTAGTACCCATTGTACCTTCAAATGTTTCTGTAAGGAAAATTTGAGCATTGGATGTGCTTAAAAACAGAATCGAACAAGCCAGCGTCGATAGGAATAAACGAACGTTAGTCATACGATTAAAATTGTTTTGATTAGAAATAGTTTGTAAGAGAGTTACTTGTACATGACAATTTTGTACATGTTGCTGCAAAGATAGCAACAAAAAATTATAATGTTAACTTTTTAACATCTTTGCGTCATGTTTTTTGATGATTTTGAGCATTGTTTTAGTCCTTATGAGTAAACTTGGATGCTTCTTTTGGATTTTTTGAGTTCACAATAATATAGGTTCCTGGTAGAAAATAGGAGAGGTCGATGCTGTGTTTGCCTATTTCAGACACATATTCTTTGCGTACAACTATACCCTGAAGGTTGTATATAAGGTAAGTGCTGTTGCTTGTTTTATTGTTAATGAAGATCATATCCTCTGCAGGATTTGGAAAAATTTCAAGAGAGAAATTTTCATCTATGTTTTCTTCGACTGTGGAAATCTGACAGTTGTCGAGATTAAAATTTAATTCAAGTGGATTAGCAGCTGTGAGCGTTCTTCCATTGAATGCCGGGTAATCAGGACCATATCTTTTTATACTGAAAATGGAATTGGTTCCCGAATTTACTGGATTGCCTTGTGTGAGTAGTCCTGTACCAGTGACAGGATTACGGTAGGCCCAGACCAGATTGCTGGTGCTGTCAATTTCCGAAAAATAGCCTGAAAATCCACTGCAGATAAGTGTATTGCCATTTGGCATTCGCTGCGCCGAAGATAGCCTCAAAGAATTGAAAAGAGCATTTGTAGGTTCACTGTGTATCCAGTCTGCTACTGCAGGGCCATATGCCAATGTTCCAGAGTTGCTGTAAAAACCTGCTGAGTCAATAGGCGCGGCAAATTCCTCAACTGATGAGATGCCTGTGACATCACCATTATTAAAAACCATAAAATTGCCTTCACCCGGATATCCTGCTGGAACCCAGCTGATGTCGTGCGGTCCGTAGAGTATTTGATTCGCAGCCGTGCCTCGATTATAGGCAGCAGGATTTCCCCAACGATAAAGAATATCACCGCCCTTGCCATATCTGCCGCCGCTGCTGCTTGCCGATTCGGCAATCGTTGTACTGTGGTCGATGACCCAAAATTCACTGCTGTTCCTGAAGCCAATTACAATCTGGTCCAATTCGGGATTGTAATCTATTGAATTTGCATGCAACCAGTCTCTACCCGTAGCACTGCCATTGTAATTGATATTCATTCTTTCTGGATGATCTGCGATTATCCCGAAATTAGCCTTCGTACTGTCTCTGTCCTGAACGAGATGATCCCAAACATCCCAACGCCAAACTACTCTGCCACTATCAACTCCGATGGGTTCGATTTCAAGAACGGCCTCTGTATATAATATGTTATCTCCATTTGTCATAGAATCTCTACCCAGGGCAATAGCATCTGACATGTTTTTACCATAAACAACCAATAAAAGTACGTTGCCATTTGGTAACACTTCAAGATCGTGATGAGAGGTTGAATCTGGACCACTG
>JBIPOO010000095.1:0-13736 GCA_044379045.1 Saprospira sp. | reverse complement strand
GTTTTCTCAATCGTACCGGTGCTGGGATTCAGCGGACCTGTCCAATAGTCGTTACCTGTCTGACGATAAGTTTGCGCAGCAAGAATTAGGTTACCCCCGTCGTCGAATGCACCCAACCAGATACCACCGGCAAATAGTGCGGATACTTCGGGCTGTCCTGAAGCAGGATCTACATTTGGTACAATATAACGGGCACGTTGACCATCCCACCAAAGGTCACCACCCGAACGAAGACGGGCACGGACGTTATTGATGTTCAAATCGGCCTCGGCACGAGCCTCGATACAGGCAGCGCGGAACGAATTCCCATTCGTGTTTGTGTTATTTGATGCCCCTCCCACGAAGTCTCTGTTCTCTCTTGCCCAAAGACTAGGCAATGAGACCAGAAGTAGCATCAGCATGGAGAAGTTTGTTAATTTGCTCATTGTATAATAATTTATATTATGAGGGAACCGGGTCTGTTAGATTGGGTCTGTCAAACCCGGATTCCAAATATGATAGTTAGACTGTTTAGAATTAGAATGTAAAGAGTGCACCAAGGAAGATACGACGTGGGCGAGAGATGTTGAATGGATCTCTCATGCGCAAATCGTATAATAACTGGTAAGCAGCACCGCGTTCAGCCAAAAGACCAAGACCAGGGCTGTCCTGAATTGTAAGGAAGCCATCATCGAGCGGATCGCCTGTTGCAGGATATACATTGAGTACGTTGCGAGTATTGAGTACGTTCTGAACACGTATGTAAACATTGCAATTAACTGGTTTAGCAGATTTCTTGCCAATTACAAAATCGCGGTCGAGACGAAGGTCTATACGGAAGTTCCAAGGCATACGAGCACCATTGATACTACCTTCAGTCTGTTGAGAGTTGAAGTTTGTACCGATACCACCTGGAATTGCTCTTTTGGTAAATGGCGTACCTGAAGAAAGGTTGAAGTTGAGGTTTAAACCTGTATTTTCAAGCACGTCAAATTTACCAATTTTTGGACCATCATACTCTTTACCTTCTCCATAACGATAATCCAAAAGCAGGAACATGTCATGACGCTGATCGAAATCGAGTGGGAAGATATAACGTAGGTCAGTAGCAGCTACAGCCAAAGAAGAGGTTGGGCTAGAACCTGTACCATCTGCAAACTGAAGTGTATAGTTGGCAATGATACGTAGGTTTTTCATACGACGACGATCGTATTCAACTTTCAAAGATTTTACAGTTGAGAAGTCATCATTACCGAATGAGCGGTAAGTAACAGGGTAAGCCAATACATATTGACGAGCCTGGATCAAATCGCGTTCCTCACGGTAGAGCAATGAGAATTTAAGTTTTGAATTCTCATTCAATGCTTGCTGATAACCTACCTCATAGTTGATTGTACGCTGAGGACGAAGATTTGGATTCGCCATCAAGTCACGATTGTTACGGAAGTTGAAATAGGTAAGCGGCGTTGCAAGTGTAGCCTCTGGCGGACGTTGTGACAAAATGTCATAGTTCGCATAGAAGTTTGCTTTATCACCAATAGGGAAAGAGAAAGAGATACGCGGCATAACAACTAAACTTGGCGTGTAATCACGGAAAGCATTGTCGGGATTGTACTCTTCGCCCTGAGGATCGTTTACAGCAGTGGAGAAACCACGTAGGGCAGGAAGAACAATACTTCCCAATTCTGTTGGCGTATTTACGGCAAGACCATTTTCGTCGAACCATTGCTCACCATTTCTGTAACCAATTACAGATGCATCGGGGCTATTATCATTTACATATACTGCGTAGTCATCGCCGATGTTACCCGGACGTACAAAACCAGTTTGTTGTGGCGCAGAGTAGCCTGAAGCGCTGTTTTCAAATTCAGATGCGTTATAATATCCAGAAACTGAATATGGATCTTTTAATACTTTTGTATTGGCATCGTAGCTGTCGAAACGAAGTCCGAGACGGAAGATAATATCTTTGTACTTGAATTTATCTTGGATATAACCTGCAACATAGATAGGTGCAAAAGGTGCCACAGGGCGTGTTTTACGACCTTCAGCATCGGTAGCATTGAAGAAGTCGTTATAAGCAACATTGGTACCCAAGGCATTACCAAGGTAATCGTAACCATAGTAGTTAACAAGCTGTTGAGAACCCAAAATAAGTGTAGTCGGGTCGAACCAACTCATCTGCATATCATTGGGGTTGATCTCATGTACATTAACCCAATCTTCAGGATCTTTGCCAAGGAAATTGCGCAGATTTTGAGCAAAAGCTGACATCTGTACAGGATTTCCTTCTTCATCATTACGAATCAAAGAATTGTTTTGAGCGTAATAACGTTGAGAGAAAGGATCGAAGAATAGTACTGAATTTCCATTTTCATCCAAAACCGGATTGTTGGGATCGGCAGCATTAGAAATATGACTGTTGGCAGACTGATCGGCCAAAGTCCACAAGCTGAATGGAGAAAGGTTGTAAGAACGGAACACACGTTGTTCATACACACCACCCAATTGGATTGAGTGACGAACTTTACCTTTGTTTGTAACAAGGTCAAAATTAGCTTTTACAGAACCGCGAATCTGGGTATTGTTTCCTTTACCGAAACCGCTTCCTGTATTATAAGCATTGTTGAAAAGACCAAAAACAGAGTTAGCTGTAGTTGTGAAACGGCCATTGATAACCTCCATCAACTCCATATCAGTTACAGTGCTGAAATCGAGTACATTGTTGTAATTTGACAATCCACCATCAAAGCCAACTTGTCCTGCAGGTGTATAACCAAGGAAATTTGTCTGATTAAAAGCATGCCCGAAGACAGGTTCGAAACCTAGTGTATCTCCAACTGAGTTTAAAATTGCATTGGTATCAATTACCCCAACAACAGGGCGCTGATTACGTCGAATTTGTCCAACATAGCCATATTCCCACATACGATCAGCAAAACGAGGATCGTACTGCATATTATCTCCTTGTGTGTAGTCACCCTGAATTTCATAACTGAAGTTTTGGAAAACAGGAATTGAAGTACTGTCACCCGCCTGAGCATTGTATATGGTGTTTGATATCGTATGGCGGAAACGGGCATATACACGCCAGTTGCCTGCATAATAAACAGGATTAAGCGCTGAATTGAACAGTCGGTTAGCTGTTGTTGGAGAACGTCCCCAATCGAACTGGCCCTGTGCTCCCACTACAAAATAGTAATCCTGATTTGGTTTGTAGTCGAGCTTTATTGTTGCCAAAGCGGTTGAGTTGCGACCGTTTGGACGAACGTCTACAGGAACAAGGTCATCTGCGCTTAGTTGTTCGGCAGCATTAATACGACCGGTACCATTTGGCACAGGAAGCAATGGATTTGCTAAAATTGCAGCCTCTGCCTCTTCTGTTAATCGGAAAGAACCTAATGCGGATGGACGTGAATCGAGGTTAGTAGTATAACGTCCGGCAAAACGATAACCAAGGATTGCTGTTTTCTTGGGTTTACCGTCTTTAACGATAGCTTTGCCATCACCATCCAATTGTGTTTTACTCAAGATTGGTCCTCCAAGACTTATATCTATAGTTGAAGATGCAAAAGGATCTAAAAACTGTGAAGTCTCCACTTGTACACCACCACTGAACTCAGCAGATGGGCCTTTGGTGATGATATTTGTGATCGCTCCGGTAGCATCTCCAAATTCGGCCGGTACACCCGATGTTATAATCTGAATCTGATCAATTTCAGTTTCTGGAATTGAAGCGCCGCCAATAACGCGCACACCATCGACATAAGTATCGTCGCTGGTACTACGGCTACCGTTGGTGTTGGTTGCTTCTCCTTCATCTTTTTGAGATACCCCGGCTGTAGTAGCTTTGATGGAGCTAATGGAACGAGTAGCAAGTTTTTGAATGTCCTCAGAACCGAGCGTCTGACCTGAAGTAGTGTTGTCAATTTCAATCAGCGGAATTTTGAATGCTGTTACAATTACGGTTTTACCCGAATCGCCTTCCACTGCTGTAGCAATTTCTTCAGTAGTGTAAGAAACATCGTAATTCATCACCTGACCGACCTTGATGATAACACCTTCAGTTCTTTTTGTTGGCAGACCAACGTAAGAAACCTCCATGTCGTAGGTACCGGCTTCGATGTTTGAGAAGTTGTACAAACCGTCGAAATCGGTAGAAGTGCCTCTGACTAATGTACCACCCTTAAACAAGGCGACATTGGCATAAGGTAAAGGTTCCCCGTTTTCGTCCAGCACCTTACCCTGAAGGTCACCGGTTGTCTGCGCAGAAGCAGCTCCGATTCCAAAACACAGGAGTAAAAGTAAAATCATGTAACGAATCATAACCATGTTAGGATTAATTGAGTTTAAAAAAATAATGCGTATCTTAATAGACAAAAATCTGCCTTTTCCGAAACCGAAGGGCAATTTTAGTAATAAAGTATCTTTATTCCAAACACTAAGGGCATAAAATATTTTTAGGTTAGATAATATTTGGTTTGAGGGAAGAAAAACATATTTAAATTTCCTCCATCAATTAAATCATCTCAGCCTCATTTATAATCCTTTGCAGCAGAAGTTGGGATAGGCGTCTTTTAGATTCAAGTGTCCAACCGGCAATATGCGGCGACAGTAAAACATTGGGTCGTTCGAACAAATTGGCGAACAAAATTTCTTGTTCAGCACTGTAGGTTTCTGGTTTTTCATTTTCAAACACATCGAGACAGGCTCCAATAAGTTTTCCACTGTCTAATGCATTCAAGATTGCTTTTGTTTGGGCGATTTCGCCTCTTGCTGTATTTATAAGAACAATTGGTTTTTTAAATTTTTTCAGAAATTCGTCATTTACCAATCCTCTGGTTTCATTTGTTAGGGGTAGATGTAAACTTATGATATCGGCTTCATTGAAAATCTTTTCTATGGGAGCCTCTAAAACATGTGGATTATCATTTACAAAATCTTTTCGGTATTTATCAAAGGCTAAAATCTTGACATCGAAGCCGGAGAGTTTTTTTGCAAAAGCCGTTCCTGTAAAACCGAAACCAATAATTCCAATAGTTTTACCCATCAGTTCCCATCCCCTCAACTCCTCACGTCTCCATATTTTTTTCCGCACATCTGCATTGGCAGTACATAGATTGTTGGCAAGTGTTAGCAACATTCCCAAAGCATGTTCGGCTACAGCGTCACAGTTACCATCGGGAGAACGATGCACCAACACAGATTTTTCTTTTGCCGCCTCCAAATCAATAATTTCCAAGCCTGAACCTAAGCGAGCAATAAACTTTAAATTTGGGGCGTTTTGTAACAAAGCTTTGTCGACCCTAATTTTACTGTTTATAACAATGCCACTGTAATCTTTAATCTTGTCAGGAACAATCATTGGATCTATATCGGGCAAATAATGACATTCATATCCTGCCGCTTCAAGACCCGAAATTAAAAGCTCATGAACATTGTCTGTTATCAAAACAGCCGGTTTCAATCTCGTCATTTCAGTGCAGTTTAATGCTGACTACAAATATAACAATTTACCTTTAATTTTACTAACAAAGGCTTAACAATTAATTAAGATTATTTAAAGTTAATTGTTTTTTAAAAAAAGTTTAAATTGAATCTTTTTCGCGAAATTGCTCAACCTGATTTGTTAAAAATACAAATTGCTGAACACTAAGCTGTTCGGGACGAAGTTCATAAAATGAATCAGTTTCAATAACTTCTTTTGATAAAAATGGTTTCAAAGAATTTCTGAGCATTTTCCTGCGCTGATTAAAAGCTGCTTTAACAATCGTTCTGAAAAGATGGTCATTACAACCCAATTCGCGATAATTTGCCTTTCTCGAAAGTGATATAACCCCCGACATGACCTTTGGAGGTGGGTTAAAACTTCCAGGTTTTACTGTAAACAGATATTTAATATCATAATAAGCCTGCATCAAAACGCTCAATACTCCATACTCCTTGTTACCGGGACCGGCTGCAATTCGCTCTGCCACCTCCTTCTGAAACATTCCAACAACTTCTGGCACATTGTCGCGATTATCGAGCGCTTTAATCATTATTTGCGATGAGATATTGTATGGAAAATTTCCAATGATGGCAAACTGTTGGTCTTTGTAATAATCATTTAGATTTACTTTTAGAAAATCGTCAGAAATAATATGCCCGGATAAAACTGTATAATGTTCTTTCAGGTAATCGACCATATCGGTATCCGCTTCCACAACTGTAAGCTGATGATTGGGTATAAGCAACAGATATTTTGTTAACATACCCATTCCCGGACCAACTTCAAGTATATGACTATATTGTTCCAAATGAATGAGGCTATTGGCAATTCTTTGCGAGATGGATTCTTCTTTAAGAAAATGCTGGCCAAATGATTTTTTCGCTTTCAATTCAATTGAGTTTAAATTTGGGGTAATTACATGCAATAATCAGATACTAAATCCCTGAATTTGTTTGGAAAATATGTTGATTATGACATTAAGCCATTTAAAAATTTCGGTATTCAGTGCCAAAGTTATAATTTAGCAGCTCACAAATTTAATATTATCATGTTGAATACAAACATTATTTCAGTTGCTAACTCAAATGACAGCGATAATTTAATTGTTCTCTCCCGAAAAGACAGTCTTTCATGGGCATCTAAATACCTCAGCGCTACAGAAATCAGCTTACTTGAAAAACAAGTTAAAGATGAAGCGGGCTTTGTTATGCTCAATAGTGGATCGAGATGGGTGATTGTTGAATTCCTGTCGGATAAAAACGATGCTGCTCTGCGCTTTGAACTGATGCGCCGCAATGCAGGCAGCAGGGTATCTCTGCTCCGATCAACAAAAATTGAATCGGTTACGCTGCTGAACGAAGCATCGGAAAATTTGGGGTCAGCCTATGTCGAGGGGTTAGCTTTAGGTAATTATAAATTTACAAAATATTTTAAAGACTCAGAAAAACAGGCCTCGGTTTTCAAAATGCTTAAGGTCGTTGAAAGTGCTGTATCTGCTGCTGAATTGGAACAACTCAAAACTGTTATTACCACAGTTTGTATTGTCAGAAATTTGGTAAACGAACCTGTTATAACATTAGACGCCGTCCAATTGGCCAAAGAAATTGAACAATTGGGCAAAGATTCCGGATTCTTCAGTGAAACATTTCACAAGGAAAAAATTGAAGAACTGGGAATGGGAGGTCTGCTTGCTGTGAATATGGGTAGCAAAATTCCGCCTACCTTTAATATAATGGAATGGAAGCCTGTAAATGCAAAAAATAGCAAACCCCTGGTTCTGGTAGGCAAAGGTGTTGTATTTGACACAGGAGGCCTCAGTCTGAAACCTACACCAAACTCGATGGACTACATGAAATGCGATATGGCAGGAGCTGCGGTAGTAATCGGTGTGCTTTATCTGGCTGCCAAATTAAATTTACCGCTTCATATTGTCGGGCTGGTACCTGCTACCGATAACCGTCCAGGCGAAAACGCCTATGTGCCAGGCGATGTTATAAAAATGTATAGCGGCAGTTTTGTTGAGGTTTTAAATACCGACGCGGAAGGCCGAATGATACTGGCCGATGCCCTGCATTATGCCAAAAAGTACGATCCTGAATTTGTATTCGATTTTGCAACGCTTACTGGAGCTGCAGCAGTAGCTATAGGACCTGTCGCCTCCGTTGTCATGGGCAACGTATCGGATGAAATTAAAAATATGGTGAAAAATGCAGGTGAAAACAGTTATGAGCGTGTGGTGGAATTTCCGCTTTGGGATGAGTATGGTGATGAAATTAAATCGGATATAGCCGATTTGAAAAATGTAGGTGGTGCCTTTGGTGGCGCAATTACGGCTGGAAAGTTTCTGGAGCATTTTACCGATTATCCCTGGATGCATTTTGACATAGCTGGCGTAGCATTTTCACAAAAAGAGAGCAACTACAAGGTAAAAGGTGGTACTGGTTATGGTATCCGTCTGATGCACAATTTTTTAAACGACTATTTGAATAAAATATAAGTTGGCATTATATCAAAAAAACAGAAGACAAACATTATGTTAAAAGCAAACAATCCGCAATTGAGCTCTTGGATAAATGTCCCAAAAGATTCTGATTTTCCGATTCAGAATATCCCTTTCGGCATATTTAAAACTTCCAACAAATCGCCCCGAATGGCAACAATCATTGGTGATACTGTCATTGACTTGCAGGCAATGGCCGAAATGGGTTATTTCAACGACTTAGATCTGATCAAATCGGTCTTTTCGCAAAAATACATCAATGAATTTATGGCGCTGGGCAAGCTGAAAACCCTTGCGCTTAGAGACCGTATTGCTGAACTATTTGCTTCTGACAATACACTTATTCGCGATGATGAAAATGCTAAGGGCAAAATCCTTCAACATGTTGCCAATGTTCAGCTACTATTGCCACTTCAAATAGGCGACTATACCGATTTTTACTCGAGCCGCGAGCATGCTACCAATGTGGGTATGATGTTCAGAGACCCTGCAAATGCGCTATTACCAAACTGGCTGCATTTGCCTGTCGGTTATCATGGCCGCGCATCTTCAATCGTTGTTTCAGGTACATCATTGCATCGTCCAAAGGGACAGATTCGTCCAAATCAGGAGGAGCCGCCACTTTTTAGCCCCACAAGACAGCTCGATTTTGAACTGGAGGTTGCTTTTGTCGTGGGTAAATCAAGCGCGTTGGGTTCATCTGTAAGCACCGATGCAGCAGAAGATTATATTTTTGGTCTGGCTTTGTTCAATGACTGGTCGGCCCGCGATATTCAAAGCTGGGAATATGTGCCGCTGGGCCCATTTTTAGGCAAAAATTTCGGTTCAACACTTTCACCTTGGATTGTCACTTTAGAAGCACTTGAAATGCTGCGTGTTCAAGGTCCAGTTCAGGATCCAAAAGTCCTGCCCTACTTGGAGTACAGCGGTAAAAAAAGTTTTGATATCAATCTGGATGTAAACATCAGAACCGAAAAAGGAGATGAAAAAAATGTTTGCCATTCCAATTTCAAATATATGTACTGGACTATGGTTCAGCAATTGGCACATCATACCGTAAATGGTTGTAACCTCAGGGTTGGCGATCTTTGTGCATCGGGTACAATTTCCGGCCCAACGCCCGACAGTTACGGTTCGATGCTCGAAATAAGCTGGAAAGGCACAAAACCTGTTGCAATGCCTGATGGCAGCGAAAGAAAATTCATTAATGACGGTGATACTGTCGTTATGCGAGGCTGGGGCGAAAGTAACGGTGTCCGTATCGGTTTCGGAAACTGCGAAGGAAAAGTTCTGCCTACGCTCTAAACTTTGCTGTCGAAATGAATTCCAAATACAATTTTTACAAAGAAGCCCTAAAAAATGAGCGGCTTCCGCTTGCCTTTGTCGATTTGGATCTTTTCGATGAAAATATTCGTGCAATTTTAAAAAGATCTGGCACCAAGAAAATCCGAATCGCTTCAAAATCGATTCGTTGCGTGGAACTGATGCGAAGAATTCTCGATTTTAGCAGTCAGTTTCAGGGAATCATGTGCTACAGCGCAGAGGAGGCTGTATGGCTAAGT
Source organism: Saprospira sp. (assembly GCA_044379045.1). Classification (GTDB taxonomy): domain Bacteria; phylum Bacteroidota; class Bacteroidia; order Chitinophagales; family Saprospiraceae; genus Saprospira. Next base: position 4,204 of record JBIPOO010000095.1, on the reverse strand, counting down.
CAACAGGGTTTCGACGATTTACTTGTGGCGTATCCAACTGTTCAGGCAAGTAGTATTATTGCAGTCGCCGAGGAAGTAAAGAAAGGTAAAAACATTTACCTGATGACCGATCTGGCAGAACATCTCAAACAAATTCAAAAAATTGCATCAGAATCGAATGTTATTTTGCCTGTTTCGCTGGATTTGGACATGTCGAGCCGCTGGTCGATGCTTCATTTTGGGGTACATCGCTCTTCTGTTTGGAACAAAGAAACAATTGAAAAGTATATCAAGGTATTGAAAAACTGTACAGATTTAAAACTTTGTGCAGCGATGGGATATGAGGCACAGATTGCAGGAGTTGGCAATAAGGTAGCTGGCAAATCGCTGATGAACCGCATTATAAGTGCTTTACAACAAAAGTCGAAAAAAGAACTTGCCAAACGCCGAAAAGAGTTGGTCGATATTTTGAAAAAAGAATGTCCAGACCTTACTATCGTGAATGGCGGCGGTACTGGTTCACTCGAATCGACCGCTGAAGAAGCTTGGGTAACTGAACTAACTGCGGGTTCAGGATTTTTCGCTCCGGCACTCTTCGATCATTACAGCCATTTCAAACATCTGCCGGCGGCAGGCTTCGCACTGGAAGTAGTCAGACATCCACAATCTAATATTTACACTTGTTTGGGCGGTGGTTATGTAGCCTCAGGTGCAGTTGGAAAAGAGAAAGCTCCGCTGCCCTATCTGCCCGAAGGCATGAAACTTACGCCCAACGAAATGACCGGAGAAGTGCAAACTCCTATTATTTACAATGGAACTTTAGAAATAGGAGATCCTGTGTTTTTCCGTCACAGCAAGGCAGGTGAGCTTTGTGAGCATTTTCAGGAATTACAGCTCATAAAAGATGGTAAAACTGTTGGAAAAACAAACACTTACAGAGGTGATGGAAAATGTTTTTTATGAAAAGAAGAGGAAATCGATTTAGTTGGTAAATTAGAACGCTCCACAAACCGAGCTCCAAGAAATGAAGTGAAAGATTGGAAAAGCAAAGAGCCTAAGTTAGCAAGACACAAGTGAAGCACTTCTGGTACCTAGTCAATTATTACCATTAGCGAAACTTTCTGGCACCTTTCATGTCTTGAAACAAATTTATAAAAATCATCTTTTTAGATATTATTCAAATTTTCAATATTTTAAATCTCTTCAATTATGAAAGCAATTCTTTTCTCTCTTTTTGTTGTTCTAACAGCAGTTTCAATTCATGCTCAGAACATTAGAATTAAAGTGACCGAAAATGGTAGCGCAATGGCTTATCACAATGTAAAGGTATTTCAAAATGGTGCTGAAATTGGCTCGGGACAGACCGATAACAGTGGCAATGTCAACATTCAGGCTTCAAACCTTTATGGTAAAAACATAGATGTTGAAGGTAAATACCAAAGTGGGGGTACTAAAAAAGAGTGGAGTATTAAAGGCAAGCTGAAACTGGATAACAGCAACAGCGTGCATATAAAACTGGAAGAAATTGGCAAAGATATCAATAAAGATTTCGGGAATTTTGGCAAGTCGAATCCAACGCCCAATGCCAATGCTTCAACAATTGCCAAATCTGATTTTCAACGTTCCATTAAAGAAATTGATGGAATGATGAGTTCTTTCGATAAAGCGGCTAAAGCAAAACGTATGGCTGCCGATTTGAAAATGTCTTCGGCTCAAATCAAAGAACTTCTTTCGAAACTGCCTTCTTCATTCGATCAGAAAGATGTGGCGATTGCAGCCTATCAGAATTGTACCGACAAAAAGAATTTTGGCATAGTAACCGAAAGCTTTATGAGCAGCATTACGAAAAGAGACGTTGAAAATGCTACAATAAATAAAAAAGACTAAGTTCTTTCGGCTCTGCCGTAAAATCACAATTAAATTGCATCAACATTTTTTACCACAAATTAAACTTTAAAAACTATGAACTTTGTAAATACTTTTCAGAAAATTGGTTTGACGATAGCAGCCATCATTTTTAGTTGCGCAGCACTTTTTTATGCTATAAATCCTGTAAAAGCAGATAATCCAACTTTGACCAATAGTACGGGAAAGTATATGATGGACCAAAATGCCTTTGTATTTAAAGATTTTAATTATCATATTCTTGTTTGGGATACGGAAACAGGGAAATCAAAATTATACAGATTTTCCGACGGTAGTTGGTCAAACAATATAGCCCAATTACCCTCAAGTCCACTTTACTAGTTGAGTAAATAAACAATAATAAAAAAATGCCCGCCAAACCGGCGGGCATTTTTATTAGTCCATTATGAAAGGATAATCATTTTCGACATAAACATCTCTGTAAAGATCTTCGGCTGGTGGATATGGAGAATTTTCTGCAAATACAACAGCGTCTTTGGTGTCTTTTTTGATGCGATCGTGTAGTTCTTCAAGTGCCTCTTCCGTAATGTATTTATTATCGAGGAGAATTTTTTCAATTCTGCCAATCGGGTCTTTTTCCTTATAGGCAGCCTCTTCGTCTTTGCTGCGGTATTTGGCAGGGTCTGACATAGAGTGGCCCTTGTAGCGATAGGTTTCGATTTCGAGAAGCATAGGACCATTTCCGCTACGAACATAGGCAAGGGCTTCGCTGAATTCCTTGTGCAGGATTTCGACATCCATACCATTTACCGATTTGTTCGGCATCATATAGCTCTCGCCCAATATTTTCAGGTCAGTTACGTTTGAAGTTCGTTCAACCGAGGTACCCATAGCGTATTTATTGTTTTCACAAACATAGAGTACAGGAAGTTTCCAGGTCATTGCCATGTTGAAAACCTCGTGCAAAATTCCCTGACGGGCAGCACCATCGCCAAAGAGTGCACAACATACAGTACCTCTGTCGAGATATTTCTCGGCAAATGCGATACCAGTTCCCAATCCGATTTGAGCACCTACAATACCATGACCACCATATAAATTGCGTGCAGCATTGAAAAAGTGCATCGAACCGCCTTTTCCACGTACATTACCCGTTACTTTGCCGTAAAGTTCGGCCATTGCTTCATTGGCAGTAACGCCACGAGCCATCGCAATCCCATGCACACGGTAAGCAGTAATCCAAGGGTCATTTTCGTGACAGGCCGATGCCATCGCAGCATAAATCGCTTCCTGACCGATACAAAGGTGTAAAAAGCCTTTGATTTTTTTCTGATAGTAAACAAAATTACATTCTTCTTCAAATTTACGAATGCGGTACATGAGTTCGTACCACTCCATATATTGTTCCTTTGAGAACTCAGGACTGTTATTTTTCTTCTTCGCCATAATTGGATGTTGGTTTTAATTTAAATGAGCGAATGCTTTATTTTGGTAAGTGAAGATCAAATTATAGCGCTAAGATACTAAGTAATCTCAAATTTTATAAACCGCAGCCTATAAAAGTATTTAAAAACAGTTTTTGTGCATCGCAGGTTAGCTTACACTGTGAAATCCGCCATTCATATGGGAATAAATCCGTATCGAAGTTTTGTCTTGAATATAAAATGAGTAGCGTTCTTTGTGTAAAAACGCTATGTGCGCTTTGGTAAAATTTACGCTTTTCTCTCAACCAGGCTATTTTCACGCAAAGGCTTACCAAGTATGAATTATGATCTCGACTATCGAGCGAGAAGAAATTTGAATTATTTTGCGATGAACGCACTAGTTTTGCATCTCGCAAAGAGGCGCAAAGCTGATGTACCTTGTGTAATAATTGCACACAGCGAAAAAGAGAACGCACTATCTCTATATCACGCAAAGATGCGCAAAGCCTATGTTCGAGGCTAAAAATTTCACACGGAGAAAAGGAGAACGAACTATCTCTATATCACGCAAAGATGCGCAAAGCCTATGTTCGAGGCTAAAAATTTCACACGGAGAAAAGGAGAACAACCTTGGCTATTTCACGCAAAGGCACAAAGAACGTACTAGTTCTACATTACGCAAAGATGCGCAAAGCTTATATTCGTGATGTATTTATTGCACACTGAGAAAAAGAGAACGCACTAAATCCAACCCTCCGATGATTATCTGAATATCGGGAGGGGGCACGCAAAGAGGCGCAAAGCTGATGTGCCTTGTGTAATAATTGCACACTGAGAAAAAGAGAACGCACTAAATCCAACCCTCCGATGATTATCTGAATATCGGGAGGGGGCACGCAAAGAGGCGCAAAGCTGATGTGCCTTGTGTAATAATT
>JBIPOO010000336.1:0-3906 GCA_044379045.1 Saprospira sp. | reverse complement strand
TATCTTCGGTTCCAATTCAGAATTGCGCGCCCTTGCCGAGGTTTATGCCAGCAGCGATGCCAAAGAAAAATTTGTTAAAGATTTTGTTGCTGCCTGGACAAAGGTGATGAATCTTGACAGATTTGACCTGATGTCAAAATAATAGCCAAAAAGGATTTATGAAAGCCCCTTCCCCAAAAGAAGGGGTTTTTTCTTACGATGCCCTACAAAACATTCAATAATGATACGGAATTATACGCAATGATACGATTTGATACGTAAATATTCGATTTTGATACGATTTGATACTATTTGATTTGGTAACTTATACCTCTGCCGCTTCCTGTTCTAATGATTAGTTCTTTTTCAAGTAAATCTGCCAAAATCCGTTTAACAGTTGGCAGCGGAATAGATAATTTAGCGGCAATTTCACCCGACTGTATATTCGGGCGATTGTGAATTAGTTGGTAAATAGTATTTTCTCTTGCGCTGAGTTGCATTTCTATGCCACTTCTGTCAAGCTTATTCATAAGCAATGCCTGAACATTTTTTAAACAATTCAGAAAAAACTCGACCCATTGGGTAATATCTTCTCCCGGCCGCATTGCCTGACAACTTCTCAAGGTCTGATAATATTCAGACTTTCTTCGCTCGATTTCATGTTCAAAACTAACATATTGAATCCAATTGTAACCATTTTTAAGCAATAGTAGTGTGGACATCAATCGACTCAGCCTTCCATTTCCGTCCTGAAAAGGATGAATACTTAAAAATTCGTAAACAAAAGCTGCAATTTTAATAATGCTGTGCACTTCTTTTTCGGTATTGTACCACTCAAATAAGTTTCTCATTGCGTCCTCGGTTGGATAACCAGCCTCAGTTGTCTGAAAGATAATGTGACGACTGCCATCCGGAAAACTTGCTTCTACCATATTGTTGTGCAATTTATAATTTCCTTTATGCCAGACATCTTTATCGCTGTATCGCATCAGTCGGTTGTGCAAATCTTTGATTTGACTTTCGGTTGAGATGATGTCATAATAAGATTCGGAAATTATGTCCAGTACTTCAAAATACCCGACAACTTCCTGCGAATCTCTGTCGCTCAATTTGCTTATATCTAAATTTTTAATAAGTGCATCTACCTCCACATCGCTCATTTTATTACCTTCAATTCTGTTCGAAGCGCCGACACTTTCAATCGTAGCTATGTTTTTCAGTTCTTTAAGACTGCTTCCTTCTTTACGTTCGATTGCAGACCAGTTTGCATCAAAACGGTCTATACCGCTGAGCAGTCCTATCAGCCTCCAATCAAGTTTTAAAGTAAAATTGTAAATATCATTTTTCATTTTCCCTTCATTATAAATTGCAAAATTAAGATAAAATTCTAAAAAATGATACGATTTGATACGATTTGATACGATTTGATACGATTTGATACGATTTGATACGATTTGATACGTAAATATTCGTTTTTGATACGATTTGAATTCATTTAAAATCATACTTATTCCCATATTAGTTCCATTTGCCAGACGCATCAAGCAAACCCTAGCAATCCATGAAAATTTATGTTTTAATGATTAAACAAACATTAAACAATATTTAATTTCAACATAATGACTATTTATGAAATAATGAATTTTCATTTGGTTGTATTAAGTTAAATCACGAAATATAATATTATAAAATTGCTATTATTATTTGTTAAGTAACTGTTAAAAATTTATTTACTTTCATTATTTATTGAAAGTTAATTTAATTAGATTGGGTCTAAACATTACATATTATATTGATATTCAATGTAATAATATTTTGTCTATGGACTTATAGATAAAATAAATTAAGTGTAGCTACATTTTTGTCTAACAAATGCTTGTTTTTTGTTTAATCTTTACCTACCTTTGATTCAACAAATAAAAAACTACACTACTCACTACTAAATCATACAATTATGTCAACAGCAGAATTCAGTGGTCAAATTAACGAAATGTCAGGCATGCTTCAGGCCTTTGCTTATAAGTTGACTAAAAATCCTGATGACTCAAAAGATCTATATCAGGAAACAGCTTTCAGAGCATTGACCAATCAGGACAAATTTCGTCCAGGCACAAATCTAAAAGCATGGATGTTTACCATCATGCGTAATATTTTCATCAATAACTACCGTAAAAAGTCGAAAGCCAATACTATTTTTGATGCAACAGACAACCAGTACTTTTTGAATGCAGCGCCATCTCAAACTGTTCAAAATGCTGCTGAGTCTGGAATCCTGATGCAGGAACTTCAGCAAATGGTTGACAGATTGGATGATGGAATCCGCGTTCCTTTCCTGATGCATTATTATGGCTACAAATATCAAGAAATAGCTGAACAGCTCGATTTACCACTCGGAACAGTCAAAAGCAGAATCTTTTTTGCACGTAAAGAGTTAAAAGATGTAATTCATGAACGATATGGAAACACACTAGATTGTTATCTCTAACATTCAGATGTATTGATATGTGCCCCGAAAGTTATCTTATCGGGGTTTTTTATTGCAAAATATCGAATAATCCTAGCTTTTTGCTGCCCAATCCCTAACTGTGGTAACATTCTTTTCTGCTTTCAATCTTAACGCATTATCTTTGTTCAGATTTTTTGCAATGATATGAATCCAAGACGCTCAACCGTAAAATTTTCCCATTCTCAACGAAGCTCTGATATTGAGAAAATCACTGCCGAAGCATTCGATCTTTTGGTGATTGGCGGTGGTATAACAGGTGTAGGCATTGCACTTGATGCAGCGCAGAGAGGTCTTAAAGTAGTATTGCTCGAAAAAAAAGACTATGCCTGGGGCACCAGTAGCCGAAGCACTAAGCTCATACATGGAGGTTTGCGCTACCTGAAACAGATGGAATTTAAACTGGTGCATGAAGTAGGCACCGAAAGGGCAATCGTCCACCGAAATGCCCGACACATCGTTATTCCTGAAAAAATGCTTTTGCCTATAGTTGAAGGTGGCTCTTTATCAAAAAACATGAGTGCCTGGGCCTTGTGGGTATATGATTGGCTGGCAGGAGTTGAACGCAGTGAACAAAAAAAGATACTCAGTGCAGCTGATACAGCATTGGCCGAACCCTTACTGCGCAAAGATGGACTTAAAGCCGGTGGGCTATATTTCGAATATCGCACCGATGATGCCAGACTTACAACCGAAATTGTTAAAACGGCCATTGAATTCGGGGCTATTTCTCTCAATTATGCCGAAATCTGTGGTTTTGAATACAACAGCGAAAACCAAATCAGAAAAGCTATTGTAAAGGATAATCTTCACGAAAAAGAATTCAAAGTATCAGCCAAAGTAATTGTTAATGCTGCCGGTCCCTGGGTCGATACCCTGAGGGCATTTGATACTGAAGGGGTAAAGGGCAAACGTCTGCAACTCAGTAAGGGCGTACACCTGGTTATACCCTATGAAAAATTACCGCTGAAACAATCGGTCTATTTCGACGTCAAGTCTGACAAAAGAATGATTTTTGCCATTCCAAGAGCAAATGTTACCTACCTGGGCACTACAGATACAAACTATAGTGGAAGTACTGATCATCCTGAGCCGACAGCAGAAGATGTCAACTATATTATTTCAGCAGTGAATGAGATGTTCCCAACTATTTTATTAAAAACGGAAGATATTATCTCAAGCTGGTCGGGCCTGCGTCCGCTGATCCATCAGGATGGAAAATCAGTTTCGGAGCTTTCGCGTAAGGATGAAATCTTTTTGGCAAAATCTGGTCTTATATCCATTGCAGGTGGCAAGCTTACTGGATACCGAAAGATGGCTCAAAAAGTTGTGAATCTTGTTTGCAAAAAATTGGGCAGAAAGCTTGCCTGTGGGACAAAAAACCTGAAACTGAGCGGAGCGGATTTTGAAAGTAACGAAGCCTT
>JBIPOO010000335.1:0-3911 GCA_044379045.1 Saprospira sp. | reverse complement strand
GGAACAAAAAGTCTAAAAAGTCTTCGCGGTAAAGTTTTGTTAGTCGATTTTTGGGCAAGCTGGTGCGGTCCTTGTCGTCGCGAAAATCCAAATGTTGTAGCGGTTTACAATAAATATAAAAGTAAAGGATTCGATGTGCTGGGCGTTTCGCTCGATCAAGATGCAACAAGATGGAAAGGTGCTATTCAAGAAGATAAACTGACCTGGCATCATGTAAGCGATCTGGGCGGTTGGCGTTCGGCTCCTGCTCAGTTGTACAAAGTTACAGGTATTCCTCAAACCCTGCTTTTGGATAAAAACGGAGTCATCATTGCTAAAAACCTAAGAGGTCCTGCATTGGAGGAGAAATTGAAAGAAATATTCGGAGAATAATATTTAAAATTATCAATAAAAATGGCTGTTTCGTTCGATCGTCTCAGCCATTTATCATTTTTTTATAAAGACTAATATTGAAATAGAAAATGTTTAAAATCTCAGTAAAATGTGATCTTTGTCACTTTGTCTGATTTTCTAATAAATTAGCTTTGCTAGGTTATAATATTCATCAACATCTAAACTAAAATCTATGTTACAATTTCACTCAGCCAGCGCCCGAGTTGTCAATACAAAAAGGGCAGTTATGGAATGCATGGAATCGGCTCTAGGAGAAAATTACGCCGATTGCAGCCTTATTATTTTTCATGCTTCAATTGGGCACAACTTTCAGGATATGGTCGATCAGGCTATAGAAATGGCCCCAAATGCAAGAGTAGTTGCTGCTTCTTGTTGCGGGGTTGTAGGCAGAGAGGGTGTAAGTGAATCGATGAAAGATATGGCCCTGATGGCAATAAAAGGAAATGACTTTGCAGTGGCCAATTGCAATGAGATTTATGGACATAATTCCTACGAGAAAAGTCTCGAAATGGCAAAATCGCTCAAGGCTCAAAATTCTAATGTCAATATGATTTACTTTTTGGCCTCGGGTATCGATATCGATAATGATCTTTGTATAAAGGCATTCGAAGAGGTACTTGGTAAAGATGTAACTATTTTTGGAGCCACCTCTTCCGATAATATGAAAGGTTTTATCAGTTATCAGGCGGTTGATAATCATGTTACCGAGCATGGCGCATATGTAGTTGGCTTTGCCGATCCTTCGCTTACAGTCGATACACAGGCGACCCATGGTTTTTTGGCGGTTGGTGAGCCACTTGTAGTAACTAAATCGACCGGATGTATCATTCATGAACTGAATGGCAAACCTGCCTGGGAAGAATATACCCGTCATTTGGGTTTTACTGCAGAAGCTAATTGCAGCGATACCATTCCAATAGGTGCCTTGGGCGAAGAATTGAGTGCTGAGCTAGCTAAGGAGTATGGAAACAAACATATTTTACGTGCTATAACCAAGCACGAGGCTAATGATATGTACTATGCAACCACCTGTCCCGAAGGTACAAAATTATGGCTGACTACCAGAGATGAAGATTTGATATTTAGTGAAATGGATAGGATAGTACAGGAGATTGCCGATCGAAATAAAGGTAAAACTCCAGTTGCGGTTTTCCACGCCGACTGTATGGCTCGTGGTCGTTTTCTATTCAACCGAATTATCAAAGAAGAACTTATAAATAGAATGCAATTTCCATTTTTTGTAAATGGTGAATGTCCACCTTGGTTAGGAATGTACGGATTTGGTGAGTTTGCTAGGCTTGGTGGCGAGAATACTTACCACAACTACACTACTGCCTTGTACGTAATTTACAGGTAATTTTTAATGACCTAAATTGAAATGAACGGCAGAAATCAGGATTATGATAAATTATTGGCGGATTACAGGGAGCTTCAGCTTCGTGTAACCCGCTTTTCTGCCGTAGAACAAGAACTAATTAATACCAGAGATCAATTAGATGCCGAATTGGTATTGTACAAAAGGTTGAATGATTTTATCAAGGATGCTTTTAAGGTTGTTTCCGAAAAGAAATTCCTGCAACTGGTTTGCGAAACCATAGTCGATCTGTTCGAAGTTGAATCCGGATTAGTTTATCTTAGGATTTTGGATGATAGCGGTGAATCATACCTCTTTAACGAAGGTCTTAGAATAGCCCAATCGGAAAAACTTAGTTTTATAAATGCCTTGGATCGGCTTTCACTTGGTTTAAGGAAGGAACGTGCATTTACACTCAACAACGATAATTTTGAAACTTTTCCCGAATTTTCTACTTTTTCAAGAGCTTTATTTTATCAATTCAACGACGAACTTTCCTCTATACAAATAAGTGTAATGGGTCTTGTGAGTATTGAATTTGATCCAATCTATCAGCAATTTTTACCGCGTCACGAAACCATTTTCAGTGTCTTTGCGCAACAAGTTCAGTCGCTTTTAGGGAATATCAGGAAAAATGACAAAATCAAAGATCAGGTTTTTGAGATTTCGAAGTCCCAAACCGAGTTAAGAAAATTGTCTCAAATTGCACTAAAAACAAAAAATGGTGTCATCATTGCCGATTCGTTCGGACGTATAGAATGGGTGAATGAGGCATTTGAAAAAATTACAGGATTCAGTCTCGAAGAAGCGAAAGGCAAAAAGCCTAAAGAATTTTTACAAGGAAAAGATACAGATAAAGCAGCACTTGAAAAGTTGAGATATGCTTTAGACAACAAAGAGTATGTCGAAGTAATTGTTACCAACTACAAAAAGAACGGCGAAAAATACTACAATGCACTTCAGATAAATCCCATCTTCGATGAAAATGGTAAACATCAAAGTTTTGTCGCCCTGCAAAGAGATATTACAGCTGAACTTATAGCAAAAAATGAACTTCTCAACGTAAACGAAAGGTTTGAAGTTATTGCCGAAAAGTCGCATATTGGCATTTGGGAGCGGGACTATCAGAACAATAAATCTACCTGGAATCAAGAGTTACTAAATCAGTACGGAACCAATGAGGATTCAATGAATGCCGAACCGCTTCGTCATCTTGGAAATTTTATACATCCTGAAGATAAAGATGCTGTCTTTGCTAATGTTTACAATTTTATAAACTCTACAGCGGAAATTATAGAAGATGAATTCAGAATTATTAACGGAATTAACAATGAGACAAGAATTCTCAAAGCGCTCATCATAGCAGAACGTGATGCCGATAATAAAGTGACCAAACTAATTGGAACCAATATTGATATAACAGAGAAAAAATTTCAGGAAAAGACCCTCGAAAGTAACCTGAAACAACAAGAACTATTAGCCGAAATTGCCCTCGAAATTAATAATTCTGTAAGTTTGAACGAACGTGTAAACTCTGTTTTGAAAAAATTGTTTTTAAATATCGAAGCAAGTAGGGTCTATATTTTCGAAAATATTGATAATGGCAAAGCCTGCACAAATACCTATGAAATTTGCAGAGAAGGAATTTCAGCCTTAATTGGCGAACAAAAATATGTTAGTTACATCGACGATATTGCATATATCAAAAATGCCTTACTCGAAAATGGAAGTATCTACTGCGATGATATTTCAATTTTTCCTCCCGAAATAAAAGAAGTCTTTGAAACGCAAGGTATAAAGTCAATTATTGTACACCCACTTTTTGTTAAAGGGGAGTTTTTTGGATTCGTGGGCTTTGACGAGTGTAATGATAACAGGAAATGGACCAAAAGTGAAATTGAACTGATTCGTGCGGTATCGGGCATTATTTCTACGGCTTTCGAACGTGATTTATCAGAGAAAAACCTAATTGCCAGCGAGAAGAAATATCGCAACATCATCGATAACATGAATCTTGGACTTGTTGAAGTGGATAATCAAAATTCAATTATCTATGGTAACCGAAAGTTTTATGAACTTAGTCAGGTGCAGGATCTCGGTCTTTTAATCTTTAACAAAAGAAGTGAGACTGTACTAATTGATCTAATAAAGGAAGAAAAAATTA
>JBIPOO010000008.1:0-40447 GCA_044379045.1 Saprospira sp. | reverse complement strand
ATATCGATGGTAGTAAACATCTTTTTAGTCCCGAATCGGTTATGGATATTCAAAGAAGTATTGGTGCTGATATTATCATGGCATTTGACGAGTGTACGCCTTATCCATGTGATTATAAATATGCCAAAAATTCTATGGAGCTTACGCACCGCTGGCTTGCACGTTGTTATAAGCGGTATAAGGAAACCGAGCCGCTTTATGGTTATCAACAAACACTTTTTCCTATTGTACAGGGCTCGACATACAAGGATTTAAGAGTTCAATCGGCTGAAACTGTAGCTAATTTTGCCGATATAGGTATCGCTATCGGTGGCTTATCGGTAGGTGAACCAGCAGAGGAAATGTATGAGATGACAGAACTTGTCTGTGGCGTTTTACCTCAGGATAAACCCCGTTATTTGATGGGTGTGGGCACTCCAGCCAATATTCTGGAAGCTATTTCGCTGGGTATCGACATGTTCGACTGTGTAATGCCTACACGCAACGCCCGACACGGTCTACTTTTTACAAAGGAAGGAAAAATTAATATTAAAAACCTGAAGTGGAAAGACGATTTTTCACCTATCGATGCCGATGCTCCAAATCATAGCTCACGTTATCATACAAAGGCTTATCTTCGGCACCTCTTTGTAGCTAATGAGATTTTGGGTATGCAGTTAGCAACTTTGCATAATCTGAGTTTTTATCTTTGGCTGGTCACTGAGGCGAGACAACGTATCCTGGATGGTAGTTTTTATGCCTGGAAAAATGAAATGCTGCCTAGGTTGGAGCAAAAGCTTTGAGTTTTTTACTTTTAAAATGTCAGATATCAAAATTTTTGCCTCAAATACTACTCTTCATTGCAAATAATCCTTTTCTCTTCATCTCCGTGTGAGTTATATTAGACGCTAGACTTTTAACATTGAATTTTTCCAATTATTTGAACGCTTCATTCCTAATTATAGTTTTTTTTATTATAATTGTATCTGTAAACATTAAGATAGTAGCTGTGCAATAAAATAGAATACCATGAGCATTATCACCGACATAAATCAGCTTGACCTAAAAAAGAAATACACCTATGCCGATTATCTAAGTTGGCAATTTACTGAGCGTGTGGAGCTAATAAAGGGTTGGATTTATAAAATGAGTCCAGCACCAAGAAGATTACATCAAACTGTTTCTGGTAATTTATTCTTTGAATTAAAAAGTTTTTTCAAGGAATGTAATTGTAAAGTCTACGAAGCACCATTTGATATTCGTCTCAAGAAAAGAAAGGGTACCGACCAGGAAATTGACACAGTCGTACAGCCCGATATTTCTGTATTTTGTGACCTGACAAAGCTCGATGACAGAGGCGGAATCGGTGCACCTGATTTAGTTGTAGAAATTACATCCGATAGCACCATGAAAAAGGATTATAACGAGAAATTCAACGTTTACGAGGAAAATGGCGTGCGTGAATATTGGATAGTAAATCCCGATTCTCAAAGTATGGAAGTTTTCACCCTTGTTAATGATACATTCGAATCGGCCGGTATTTTTAATATCAGAGAGGGCGCAACCCATGTGAATTCAATTATTTTTCCTGATTTAAAGGTGGATTTGATTGAGGTGTTTAAGGATTAGTCGCTTGATTTGAAAAGTCTCTACATTTCCTAAGCTTTTTCTCTTTTTCTCTGTTGCGTTTTACGTGTCAGATTGTAAACCTTTTGTCTAACATCCTCTACTTCATTTTAAATGAAATCTCCGTTTTACTTTTTCTCCCTGTGCTATTTTTGATATAGAAGACATTCCTCAAAATTTTGGATGACTTACCTTATCTTTCATGATCTCTTGTCTCTTTGTTTATGGTCTTGTAGTCTCACCTCAAAACATTAAACCTAAAATTAACACCAACACTCGCATATCCCGAAATGACTGGTCTTTGCAATGCATGGCGAGGTGTCATAGGCCAAATCAGACCAGTTTGAGCTGTAAGCTTAAAGTTTTTGAATCCCTTTCGGTAAGTGACTGCCGGTTCGAGATAGGCTAGAGGATTATAGGTTACATTTTTGACCAGTTGGTTATAATGATCTGTAAAATTGCTGTGGTGAATAACTACTGCGCGCATACTTATAGCAAAATCAGTGTCTTCAATGTTAAAACCAAGGCTTGGCTGAATGTACCAGCGATGATAAAATGAGGATACATGAAAACGAACCTGCATGGGGATTGTCTGCACTAAATAGTGATAATCAAGATTTCCAGGGCCATAACCAAGCGCCACATCAAGTTTAATAGATTGTTCAGCATCGAGCCAGCTGTAATAACCAGCTGCAATGTCAAAACTCTTGTAGTTGCTCATGCTGTCTTCTTTGGTTCTTTTTATTAGAAATTGACCATTTCCACTAACATAAAAATTATCAGTCAATGCATAGGACAACTGCAGCTCAGCACCCGAAACGCCCCATCCACCGGCAATCTGAGCATCACCTGCTTCTTCGTGTAAGGGAACATTCAAAGTTGTAGGTTTATACAGACTGTTGCATGAAGAAAAAAGAATAATGATGCTCAGGTAATACAAGTGTTTCATTGTTTTCTAAGGATTTAAGATTTTTTTGTAGCCATCCAAATTCGATAATATTTCAAGTGATCTAATAATATCCGGATCGTTTTTGATACTGTTTTGTATTGATCCATTTTTCAAGTGAGCCTGTATTGAAATTTCCTTTTGTAATTCAAACAAAATTAGATTTTTATATTTAGATAGGCTATTCATTTTTTCTTTTCTCAATTCAGTTTTAATGGCATCAATTTCTGCACTCAAATCAGTTGAACTGCCTTCGGTTTTGGCTTTCTTGGCTAATAAAATGAGTGATTTTTCTGTTTCGCTGACAAAATTAAAATTATTTTTTTCGAGATAAGCACTAAACTTATCAAATACCGTAGGCTCTAGCATGAATTCATCCGGACCTCCAATTTTGTTATTTCTAAGGTAATCGACTGCAAAATAGAAAAACTGTTTGTCAGATCTGATTTTTTTGAGTAATTCTTCAACATTCGTATCTGTGCCTTTAATATCTGGGAAGATACCTGCGCCATCTAAAACCTTACGACCATTTTCAGTTTTGAAAAATGCTCTTTCTGAATCTGGTACTGATATTGCCTTGCCATCTTTGTAAACTAAGGACTGAATGCAGCGACCGCTAGGTAAATAATATCTGGAAGTGGTTATTTTTAATTTTCCGCCATATGGTAAATCTTTGGTACTTTGTACCAAACCTTTGCCAAAAGATTTTTGACCCACTATAACAGCTCTGTCCAAATCCTGCAATGCTCCCGCAACAATTTCGGATGCTGAGGCAGTACTTTCATCGACTAAAATTACAAGAGGTATTGCTGCATCAACAGCCTGATTTGAGGTTTGGTAACTGGTTTGGCTCTCCTTGTCTCGCCCTCTGATTGAAACAACATTGATGCCTTTTGGAAGAAAAACATTCGCTACATTTACTGCTTCATGCAGTAATCCTCCTGTATTTCCTCGTAAATCAAAAACAAGTGCCGACAACTGATTTTTTTGTTTCAGCGTACTCAATGCCTTGGCAACATTTTTCCCGGCATCTTCACTGAAAGTACTCAATGCAATGTATCCTACATTATTTTTGAGCATTCCGAAGTATGGAACATTGTTGATATAAACTTCTTCTCGGGTTAGTTCGATGGTTTTGTTAACCCCCGCACGCTGATATTCCAATTTTACCTTAGACCCTGCACGTCCCCTCAAAATATTACTTACAGCATTTATGCTCAGCGATTTTAATGATTTTCCATCGGCTGCAAACAGAATATCTCCAGGGAGAAGTCCGGCTTTAAAAGCTGGTGCATTTTCAAAAACTTCTGTAATAACATTGTAATCATTATCAAGAATAACACTTGTGCCAATTCCTGCATAATGACCGACCATGTTAGACATGAATTTCTCTGTTTCACTAGCCGGAATATAGACTGAATAGGGATCGAGCGATTGCAACATACCAACCAAACCTGCTTCCATCATTTTTTCAGGATCGGTTTCGTCTACATAATTAGTATTTACATCTCTGAAAATATTGGAAAATAACTCAAGATTTTTAGTTATCTCAAATTCGTTCGTTAGGGTAGTAGCAAGTCCTAGAAAACCTGAAACAAGTACTGCTAACAATAATAATTTTCTATTTTTTCTCATTGTTTTTCAATTTATTTTGTTCCGGCCGACAGCAATGATTTGAATTTCTTTTCATCTGCAAAAAGCTTAATGGCTTCCTGTACATCTCTATCTCTTTTGAGTCTTAGCTGAATCTTTCCTTTTTCGTAATAATATCGAGAAACGATTTCTTCTTCCAATGCCTCTTTTATGAGTTTTAGGTTTTTTTCAAGGTCTGATTTTTTTTCAGACTGAATCTTATTATACAGTTTATCGAAAGCAATTTTTAACTGACTGTAAACCCCTTCCGTTTTAGCTATTGTGATGCAGGAATCCAATTCTTTTTCAGCATCGAGCGGATATTTTACCTCGGCTCTGTTGATGTATTTTAAAAAATCGTTAAACTCCGCATCCGTTAGTTGGAATTTTTCCGCTGAAATGATGGAATCGTGTTCCGCTTGATAGAGATTGGCATAATCGAAGATGACTTTGTTATTCTGTAGGCTTTTCAATACTGCACTGTTATCATTCGAAAGTACAAATACATCGGGCGATAAGCCACCACCATCATTCACTTTACGGCCATTTTTTGTGAAAAACATTTTTGAAGAAGTATCTAATTTTTGGACGCCTCTACCATCGAGATAATCCAGTGCCTGTATACAGCGGCCACTCGGTATATAATACCTTGCTGTAGTGAGTTTTACCTTCGAGTTGTACCCAATGTCATAAACATTTTGAACCAAACCTTTACCGAATGATTTGCGGCCTAAAAGCAATCCACGATCAAAATCCTGAATAGCTCCTGCAACAATTTCTGATGCTGATGCTGAACGTTCATTGATAAGTACAATTAGCGGGATTTTTAAATCGAGCGCTTCAGTTTGAGTGCCAAAGGGTTTGTCCCATTCAGCAATCTTCGATTTGATAGATACGATTTCTTTGCCTTTGTCTACAAAAATATTACAGATTTTAACCGCTTCAATTAAGAGTCCACCGCCATTATCCCTGAGGTCGATAATCACTTGTTTGGGTTTGTGTTTTTTCTGCAGCTCTTTCAGCGCATCGGCAATATTGTCTCCGGCACGTTCGGTGAAGGTTGTGAGCACTATATATGCTGTGTTTTCATCAATCATATCATAGAATGGAACATTCTTACGCTCAATTTTACTCCTGGTCAGATTTAATTCTTTTTCTTTGCCATTTTCTCTGCTTCTCAATGTTACAGAAACCTGTGTACCTTCTTTACCATGTAATGATTGTTCAATGTCTTCAAGGGCTTTGCCCTTTACTTTTGTGCCATCGATGGCAATGAGTTCATCTCCGGTAAAAACGCCCGAAGAGCTGGCTGCCGACTCTTCAAAAACTTCCGATACCACAATTTTACCATTGTGTTCCATGACACTGAAACCAACACCGTCCCAAAATCCTTTGAAATTAATTCGGGCTTTTTCCATCTGATATTCAGAGAAATAATTGGTGTAAGGGTCGATAGCTGCCAGCATGGAATCTATGCCATTGCGCATCAACAGATTTGGATCTGTTTCGTCAACATAATGTTCATTTATAGCTCTGTATGCTGCTGAGAATATCTCCATACTCTGAGCCAGCTTCACAAAACGATTCCCATCTGTAGCCATCCAGACAACAGCCATCAAAAGGAGTCCTATAATGATAAACTTAGGTTTTATTTTTTTCATTGATTAGTTATTACAAATTATTAGATTATAACGATGCAACCTCCAAATTTACTTTATTTTTGTAGAATATCCTTGTAGTTTGTTCAAAAGATTCGGTATAGTCCGATACAAAAAATCTTCTGATTGGTTCTTCGTCAGATTCGTTGAGCAGATTGTTCAATTTTAACAGTCGGCCAATTTTCTCTGTTACCGAGTCAACTGAATCGTAAACAGCAACGCGGCCTTTATAAAATGCCTCAATTTCGGGTTTCAGCAGCGGATAGTGTGTGCAGGCAAGCAGTAGCGCTTCAATGTCTTCAAAGTCAGGATAAGTTAAATATTTATGCAGCACGGCATGGCTGATGTCATTGTTAAAAAATCCCTCTTCAATCATTGTCACCAAGAGTCCTGCAGCCAAGTTAACCACCTCAATTCCAGGTTTTAGTTCCATGAGTTTTTTGCTATACACATCCGATCTGACCGTAGCTTTGGTGGCCATTACACCTACTTTGCCAAAAGGTTTAGATGCTATCAGTTCAACTAATGGACTTATTACATCTACAATTGGAACCTTGTCACCATATTTCGCCGATAAAAGTTCGTAAGCTGCTGCCGATGCTGAATTGCAGGCAATTACAATCATTTTGCAGCCCTTTTCCAACAAAAACTCAGTAATTTCTACGGCATATTTCTGAATAGATTCAATCGATTTTTCGCCATAGGGTAAATGGGCAGTATCGCCAAAATAAAGAATTGATTCCTTTGGAAAGGCTTTACTCACCGATGATGCCACTGTTAGTCCCCCAATGCCTGAGTCGAAAATGCCAATAGGTGCTTTACTCATAAAATTTATATAAAATTCAAGTCACTACTTCCGTTCAATTTCCGTAAATATACATATTTATAGAAATATTCTTCAAAGATAGTTTTAGATTAACATTCTTTAACAAGCTTCAATCTTTTTTGTAACTTTGAAAATTCAGAAAAAACAAAACGCAAAACCATGAAAACAGCCTTCGGATTTTTATTGTTATGCTGGACTTCCTGCATAATTGCTCAACAAATTACGCACGGACCTGTAATGGGTGCAATGAGTGACAGTGGTTTGCGTATGTATTTACGCAGCGATTCTGTACGCAGTTTTACCATCCAAATCGATACTGATAGTTTTTTTACAGCGCCATTGCAGTTTCAAAATACTACCCTTGCAAGTCTCGATAGTTCTGTGATAACAGACATCAGTGGCTTGGCTGCCGATACAAAATATTATTACCGCGTTTTATTCAATTCGGTTCCAGATATAAAAAAAGGTAGTTTCAAAACCTTTCCAACAGAAGGTCAGCCAGCAAATTTTAGCTTTGTTACAGGCTCTTGTCAGGAAACAGCCAACATGAAGGTATATGATGCGATACCTACGCACAATCCTTTGTTTATGGTTCATACAGGCGATTATACCTATCCTAGCTATCAGTTGCCCAGTGCATATCCCTCTCAATGGTATACCATCCCATGGTCTTACCGCAAAAGATATGAGGAGCAGGTGATGAAAGAAAAACTGATTCCCTATCTGCCCTTGGTTTATATGCCCGATGATGACGATAATTTTGGAAATAACCGTACCCATCATGTACGTACTGCGCATACAGGAAGTGGATCAACTGCAGTCAGTTACTTTATTACCGATAGTATATATCCAATCGAAATAGAAAATTGTTTGCGTGGATACAGGCTTTTCTTCCCGGGCTACCCAACAGTGGACACAACAGAGGGGCATTATCATAGTTTTAAAGTTGGAAATGCAGAGTTTTTTGTACTCGATTGCCGTTCTATGGCCGATGCAACGTTCAAAGCATACCGAATTGATTCTTCCACAAATCGTTGGATTTACGATCCGGCACCTACACACAGCATTATAGGAGTCAATCAGCGCAATTGGTTATTGAATGGTCTTTCTAATTCAACAGCCGATTGGAAATTCATCGTAAGTGGCGTACCTTTTAACCCCAAAATCAGAAGAATTATTGAAGCCGGACTTTCTGTTCAAAATATTGTGTTCAGTATTGCTGGAGAAAGTGGTACCGGACTAAGATTATCGGCTTCTTTTGCCGGATATTGGGGTGGTTATCCAAATGATGTGGAGGCACTGACCTCCCATATTAGTTCTAATGGCATTAGCGGCGTTCTTGTGGTGAGCGGAGATACGCATCACAATGTTATGGACGATGGAACTAACTCGGTTTACCCCGAAATCAATGCCAGTGGTCTGAGTGTCACAACAACTGAATTGGCTTATCAGATTGCTCAATTTGCTCCGCTTTTGGGACAACCTCCTGTACGCGATTCGCTTTGGAATGGCGGTGGAAATGGATTGAACAATACCAATTTTTTGAATGGTTTTGGCAAAGTGGAAGTTTTTGGCAGCGATTCGGTTCGTTATTGCATTATCGATGAAGACAATGTTTCTTTGAGTTGTATGACTATTTATGCTGATGGTTCAGTGTATAATCCAACATCAATTAATCAGGCTGGACCGCTTTCTGCAGCCGAAATGTCGGAAATGAATATTTTTCCTAATCCTAACAATGGTGAGTTTAATGTTGAAATCAAAAGTCGTTTCAGCGATGATGCAGCTGAGCTGATTTTGACAGATATTGGTGGTAAAGTACTGCAACAGAAAAAAATTGAGCTTGTGGAAAATCAATCGCTGACTTTTACATTTAAACTGGGATTTGAAATTGCAAAAGGTACCTATTTTGCTGCCATCAGAAATCGTCAGGGTGCTGTAACTGCTGTAAAAAGCTTTCATAAAATATAAGAATGAAGGATTTTGAATCATATCTCAGCCCCGGATTCTATACAGACAGTGATCATCCTGCAGTGATTGATTATGTTAACGGAAAAACAATTGGTCTTGAAAGTATTGAGGATAAGATTGTTGCTTTGTACAAAGCGGTAAGAGATGATTTCAGATACTATCCCTATCATTTGATTCTGAAACCTGCTGCGCTAAAAGCAAGTCATCTGCTGACAAAGGATTACGGATACTGTGTTGAAAAGTCAAATCTATTTGCTGCTTGTATTCGGGTGCTTTCTATTCCATCAAAACTTTGTTTTGCCAATGTTAGAAACCATTTGGCAACTGAAAGGGTAGAGGCGTATCTAAAAACAGATCTGATGGTATTTCATGGTTATGTTGAGATTTATTTGAACGAAAAATGGCTAAAAGTTACCCCTGTATTTGATACGTTGATTTGTGAACGATTGGGCGTAGCTGTTTTGGACTTTGACGGCGAAAATGATTCGATTTTTCAGGAATCGGACAAAGCCGGAAATCCTTTTATGCATTATGAGCATTATTATGGCAGTTTTGGTGATTTGCCATTTGAATTATTTGTCAGTGAGTTGAAAAAGCACTATCCCCACTTGTTTGAAAAGAAAATACATACTGAAAAAATAATTATAGATTTTTGATGAAACAGAGTTTCAGCCTTTACGAATTGAATCAGCATTTGAGACGGGTCATTTCATTTAACATGAATGAACCCCTATGGATTCGTTGTGAAATTTCAGACCTGAATCTGAACAGAGGATTTGTATATCTTTCACTGGTCGACCGTGATGAGCAGAAAATTCGGGCAAAATCGAATGGGATGATTCGACCGCGCGATCTCGAACAGATAAAAAAGACCTTGGGCGACGCTGTTTGGTCGATTCTGAAAGCAGGGCAACAAGTTATGCTTCAGGTTTTTGTGGAATATACCGAGTTGTACGGAATTACACTTTCGGTAAGAGATATCGAAACATCGTTCAGCATTGGTCAGTTGGAACTGCAACGTATGCAAACCTACAAAAGACTTCAGGATGAACAGTTTATCGATTTGAACCGACAACTCGATCTCTCGCCGGCACCTCAAAGGATTGCCGTCATTTCGAGCAAAGAAGCCGCCGGTCTTCAGGACTTTTTACAGCATCTGCACAATAATCCGCATCGTTTTGCATTCAAAACTGAACTTTTTCAGGCAGCTATGCAGGGTGTTAATTTATCACATGAAGTTGTGATGCAAATTGAATCTATCGAAGCTCAGGCCAAGGATTTCGATTGCATAGTAATTGTAAGAGGTGGTGGTGCAAAGTTAGATCTGATGGGTTTTGATGATTTCGAGGTCTGTAAAGCTATTGCAACCTGTGAATTGCCTGTACTTACGGGGATTGGGCACGATGTGGATGAAACTTTATCGGACCTTGTTGCGCATAGTTCTATGAAAACGCCAACTGCCGTAGCGGATTTTTTGGTGCAGTCCTTGCTCAATTTTGAATCTGAATTGAACAGAACAGCTATTGAATTACAACAAATTGTTCAAAAAAGATTGATGAATGAGACCCTGAAGTTGGATAATCTTTTTAATCGCTTTAATTTTGCCATTTCATCAGCCATCAGGTTTGAGCAGCGTAATCTCGATATTTTGGAAAATAAATTAGAACTCCTTTTGCCCGAACATACGCTCAAAAGAGGTTTTGCTATGATTTATGATGAATCGGGCATGCCGCTGAGGTCAATTTCAGAAATTAGTGAAAATCAACAGCTGATACTAAAACTAAGCGATGGTGAAATTGTTGTAAGAGTTGAAAGAATTTAAACATGAATAAAGTTTTGCTCACAGGAGCCAGTGGTTTTTTGGGTTCATACATGTTGCGACTGCTTTTAAAAAAAGGCTATGATGTCAGAGCTGTTCGTCGCAAAGATAGTTCTATGGCTATTTTGAATGATGTTATCGTCGCCGTTGAATGGATGGAGGGCGACATCACAGACCTGTCTTTTTTGGAAGAGGCTGTTCAAGGCATCGATTATGTATATCATGCTGCTGCAGCAGTTTCATTCAACAGTAAGGACAAGGATAAGATGATGTTTGTGAATGGAACGGGTACCGAAAATATAGTAAACGTCTGTCTCGACAATGGAGTGAAAAAACTCTTACACGTGAGCAGTATTGCAGCTTTGGGTCGTAAAGAGAATATTACTAAAATTGATGAAAACGCGCAATGGGAAAACAGTCCGCTCAATTCCGATTATGCTATCAGTAAATTTAAGGCAGAATGTGAGGTCTGGCGGGGTATTCAAGAAGGACTCAATGCAGTTATTATAAATCCCACACTTATCATGGGTGCAGGTTACTGGCACTTGGGAACCTGTAAAATGTTTAAACAGGCCGACAAGGGACTTAAGTTTTATCCTAAAGGTGGAAATGGATTTGTAGATGTACGCGATGTAGCTGAAGTTTCGGTAAAATTAATGGAATCTGAAATTAGCGGAGAGCGATTTATCGTTAATTACGACAATTATTTATTCAAGGATGCATTTAGCATGATGGCTAAAGCTTTAGGCAGAAAGGCTCCATTTGTCAAAGCGCCCGATTGGTCAATTGAACTGATGTGGAGAGCCGACAATATAAAATCGACACTTTTAGGTGTAGAGCCATTGATAACCAAAGAATTGGCACGAGGCCTTCAAACTTTTTTTCAATACGATAATGCTAAACTTTTGAAACACATAACACACAATTACAGAAGTTTACAGACAACTATTGATGAAACTGCTACGCTTTATTCAGAAAATAAAAAAAATGCTCAACCCTTTGGTATTTTAGAATTTTAATTCAAAACAATGCAATTACAGGAAGCTAAAGATAAATTTGTACAAGCCTGGGGCAATTTCAGTTCCAACTGGGGTATTAACCGTACAATGGCGCAGGTACATGCCCTGCTTTTGGTTTCACCCGAGGCCCTTAGTGCCGATGATATCATGGAAAGTCTAGATATTTCCAGGGGCAATGCCAACATGAATGTTCGGGCGCTCATAGAATGGGGTCTGGTCTATAAAGAAAATAGAAACGGTGAACGTCGCGAGTATTTTATGGCCGAAAAAGAAATTTGGATTGTGATTCGTCAGATAATCATTCATCGTAAGAAAAAAGAATTGGAACCAGCTCTTAATCTTTTGGAAGAGGTACAAAATGTAGAGGAAGAAAGTAAAGAAAAAGAAGACTTTGTTAAAATTATAAGTGATATAGAAATGTTTAGCCGTAAAGCCGACATACTGCTCGAAAAACTAATTGAAGCAGAGGCCGAATGGCTTATGGGAACTTTTATCAAAATGATCTGACATGCCTGATTTTAGTAAACGAATTTACGAGCCTGAGATGATGGATGATCTGAATATGGAAGGCGAGGAACTTGCTTCGACCCTACGCCAGATAGCTAATGTAAACAGATGGTTGGGTGGCACTGCTTTAATTCTGAATGGCATTAAAAAGATTATCAAAAGAAGCAAAAATCCCGAAACTTTAAAAATAGCAGATTTTGGCTGCGGTGGTGGCGAAATACTTCGCGAAATAGCAATTTGGGCAAGGAAAAATCATATTAAAATAGAATTAACTGGCTTCGATGCCAATGCCTATACAATAGCATATGCCAAAGAGCAATCGGCAGCCTTTTCCGAAATTAAACATGAACAATTAGATATTTTTGAATTCGAAGCTATTCAAAATCAATTTGATATATCACTTTGTAGCCTTTTTTTGCATCATTTCAAAGAAGAACAAATTTTAATGATTATCAAAAAACTTTACGCAGCTTCTTCAAAGGCAGTGCTTATAAATGATTTGCAACGTTCTGAATTAGCTTATTATCTTTTTAAATTAGTTACCTTTGTCTTGAGTGCTTCTAAAATGGTTCGACATGACGGACTTTTATCCATCAGAAAATCATTTAGGAAAAACGAGTTAAAATCCCTCGCTACTGAGGCTTCTGTAAATAAATTTACCATTAATTGGAAATGGGCTTTTCGATACGAAATGCTGCTTCTGAAAAATTAACAATATGTACCCCAAAATTCTGGCAACAAACATTGCTTTACCTCCCTACACCCGCAGTACCGAAGAATCTATGCCCTTTGTCGAAGCCTGGCTGAGTCAGCATCCCGATGATAGATTTCGCGAAAAGGTAAGAAGACTTTTTAAATATGCCCAGGTCGACCGCCGCTACTCCATTATGGACATCGATGAAGTTTTTAAAGAAACCAGCTTTGAAGAAAAAAATACTTTTTTCAGCAATGCTTTTATCGACCTCACCCATCAGGCGCTGAAAGGTGCGCTCGAAAAGGCGAATCTGCTGCCAACGGATATTGATTATATTATCACGGTAAGCTGTACAGGTATTATGATTCCGTCAATAGATGCCTATCTTATCAACCTGCTGAAAATGCGTCAGGATATTGTTCGTATGCCTATCACAGAAATGGGTTGCGCTGGTGGAACCTCTGCGCTGA
This sequence comes from Saprospira sp., assembly GCA_044379045.1. Lineage (GTDB taxonomy): Bacteria > Bacteroidota > Bacteroidia > Chitinophagales > Saprospiraceae > Saprospira. The sequence continues at coordinate 27,300 of JBIPOO010000008.1, read as the reverse complement.
TTTACGCATATAATATCCTCAAAAATAATCCAGGTAAAAAAGCTGCTATCATTGCTTTTGAGTCGCCCACAAGTACCTTTCAGCATCAGGACTGGGATATGGCAAATATGGTCAGTGCAGCCATTTTTGGCGACGGTGCCGTTTGTGCCATTTTGGGGGATAGTGATGAGTTAAAACCGGCTATTTTAGACGGAGAAATGTACCATTTTTACGACGAAATCGGAATGATGGGATTTCATGTCTGCAACACTGGTCTGAAAATGATTTTGGATAAATCAGTTCCTGAGAAAATAGAAACACATTTCCATGAGGTACTTTTTTCATTTTTGAATAAAAATAACCTAAAAATTGAAGATGTGGAACACCTGATTTTTCACCCTGGAGGCAAAAAAATTGTACAGATTGTCGAAGGCCTCTTTCATGAGCTTGGCAAGAATATCGATGAAACAAAAAATGTTTTGCGTGAATACGGTAACATGTCCAGCGCTACAGTGCTATATGTGCTCGACCGTTATCTGCAAAAGGATATTCCTGCCGGTGATTATGGCATGATGCTCAGCTTTGGACCGGGTTTCTCTGCTCAAAGATTGTTGTTGCAGTGGAAAAAATAAAATGAAATTCTTAGAATGTTGTTTCAACTCACCCCTGTAGCTTCCTCCTATAGTTTTTGGTAGAACCTTTGGGTTTTAATCCTTTATTTATCTAAGGTTCAAACCTATCTTATCTTGCTTATCTGCATACTTTTTTCATAATTGCCAATTTCTTCATGGTCGAATAGTTCATCATTTGTTATGATTTGCTTCGCTTGTACAATCAATATTACTGCAAGACGGAGGAGTAGGAGTTGGTTAGCGGTCATTGTTTAGGTCTTTAATCCATGCAGGAAGATCATCAAAACGCTTTATCTTTTTAGCTATTTCAATGCATTTTTGAGCAGCTAATTCTGTTCTTTCGTCATCATAGCCTAAGCTATCCTTCCTCAATTCTACAGATTCTATAAAAAAGTTCAGTGCTTCGTTATAGTTTTTCAATGCTTCATGGCAAAGACCTATATAAAAAGGATAAATATCTTTTTTGTCAATTTGATATGTAGATTTAAGTATTGTTATCGATGCTTCAAATTTTTCAGATTGATATAAATTTTTAGCAATTTCATACTTTAGACTTAGGGCATCTTCTGAGTCTTCAGCGAAATATAGCAGACAAATATCCAGACCCTTTTTTAAATTAAATAAGGCTCTTTCATAATCCTTTTTTAAATTTAAAACTGTACCAATCTGATCATATATTTTATGGATATATTGATTTTCTTTGCCTAAAACATTGGTTATAAGTACTTCAGTTTTAAAATACTTTTCTAGAGCCTGGTCGTATTCCTGCAGAGCCTGATAAGTTAATCCCCAGTTAAAAGTAACACGCGCCAAATCAATATGATCTACCGAATAAAATTTTTGAAAATAACCATAAGAAGCATCGTAAGTTTCTAATGCCTGGTCGAATTGCTCAATTTCTCTATATAAATCGCCCAGATTATTGAGGATATTTCCCATTTTCCAATAATCCTTTGCATTGATTTTCTTGATAATATTAAATGATTGTTTTAAAATATTTTGAGCATTGTCATAATCATTCAAACCTTTATATCCAATAGCAATAATACCAAGTGTTTGAGCGTATTCAACAGAATATTTTCCCCTGATTTGTGCTCTTTGTTCCAATGCAAGTGCACAATGTTGTATTGCTGAATCGAAACTATTCAAATAAAGGTAAGTGAGCCCTAAATTGTGTTCAATCGTAGATATTTCCAATATTTCGTTTGGGGTGAATTTTTGTCTGATTTCCATCGCTTTTTGAAAGCAATCGAGTGCCTCATCGTATTGTTGATAAGGTTCACCTAAAAGTATCAAGCCTTTTTGATTGTAACTGGTTGCAAGGTATTGATATGAAGCTTCAAAATTACTTAACTCATATTGAATACAATCATTCATACAGGTTAACCACAAATCAGATTGTCGGTTTTTTTCATAAATACTTGCCAATGCAGAAATCTTATCAAGGTCTTCAAAACTTGCCAATATCCCATCTTTATATGAAATGTATTGTTTAAATTTTTCAATCATCTCAGATTGTAGCTGTTTGTCATTCAGTTCAAGTACAGCCCTTCCAAAGACCATTTGCGAAAAGTAAGTGTCGAAGGTTTCTCTGTTGATTACAAATAAAGCAATTTCATTCTTTTTATCGTTACTGAATTGACTATCTTTCAATAACTGATTAAGCAATTTCCAATCATTAGTGCTATTTGTCCGGAATAATCTGCTTAGCGTGTTGTTGGTATCTTTTATTTTTAGACTTATCTGCAGTGGCAGCTGGTAAATGCTAAGATTTGACTCAAGTACTTCATTGTCAATCAGCCATTCTAATCTTAAAAAATCATTTTGCTGCACATCTCTGATCAAACATTGCTCAATACCTTCTTTTGCACCATTTAGTCTGTTATTTTCAAGGATATCTTTCAAAAATTCAGGAGACTTACCCTCTGATTTTTTGTAAATCACATCACCCAGGATATAGTGAAAATAACCCTCTACCGTAAAACTGACATAAAGTTTTTCATCCATGACAGATTCGGTTAAAACCCCTTCGAAAATTAACTGCTGATAGGGAGAGTCTATCTGAATAGTTTTGATAAAGTCTCCAATCTGATTGTCGTCAAAGAGCAAATCCACCGAAAGTACTGTTTGTTCCTTCTCCAGCATAAGTTCGGCAAGGCGATGTAATAGTAACTGGTTATCAGTCATTTTTAAATGATTTTATCCAAGCAGGAACTGTCTCAACAGCAGTTATTTCCTCTGCAATATCAAGACATTTTTGTATAAGAATCTGTGCACGCTCTTCCGTTGCTTCAAATTCCTCTTTTATAGTTTCAGCTGAAATGATATAACTCTTTAGCGCTAAATTGTAGTCTTCCGATTTAAAATGTGCATCACCTATACTTTCGTGTAATTCAGAAATTTCAAAAATATCTGTATCACCACTTTGATTAGTTTCAATCTCCAGACATTTGTTAAAGAAACTAATTGCATTTGGGTAATCTTCCAATTCGTCAAATGCTATGGCAATACTTTTGCAAGCATATGAAATACTTCCGTAATCTGCATTATTTGCATATGCCCATTCCAGGTATTTTATAAAACTGGCAATTGATTCAGAAAAATTAGTCAGTTCAAAATGGATGTCACCCAATTCGGAATAAGTGTTTGCTGTCTTTTCACTTTCTATGCCGTATATTTTTTCATGATAGTTAATGATTTTTCTACCTAGTATCAGTGCATTTTCATAATCATAAGATAGCTTATAAGTTTCAAGGAGATAAGCGTAGGTGACATCTAATGCAGCGTGATATTCACCAAATATTACTGTTCTGTTTTTTAAGGTTTCAGTCAGCCATTCTTCTGCGTTTTTGTAATCATTGTTTTCGAAGTAGGAAATTCCCAAAACGTTTGATGTTATTGCCAAATCTGCATCGTATTTACTCAGGTGCTTTCTCTTTATCTCATAGCTAATTGTTAACAATTCTATTGCTTTTTTGTAATCCTTTTTGTAATAATAGCATAGGCCCTGATTATGTATTGTTATGCCAAATTTATAACTGTATTTGCCCCATATTTTAACATCCAGCGCTGCACTTTTAAAAAAGTATTCCAGTGCTTCGTCATGTTTGCCAAGCCCGTTTAATGCCAGACCGATATTGTTTAGTGAAGTAGCTGATAAATATGGGAATTGTGAATAATTTTCTTCCCTTAGTGATAAGCTTTTTTTGTGAAATAAAAGGGCATTTTCAGCATCGCCCGAGTAATAATATGCCATTCCAAGTTCATTGTAAAGTAGCGCTTCTATATGTCGTGTAAAAAATTCTGTCCGGGATATAAAATCAAGTGACTGTTTATACAGATTTATTGCCTTTTTGTGATTGCCGATATAACTGTAATAAGCAGCAAATGAACCGTAAAAACTGTACCGGTCAAGTTCATTTATGTAAATATAATCTTCATAGATTTTTTCCAAATAATTACATAGGATAGAAGCTTTATCAATATCAAGATATGTAATAATGTACACCGATACATGTATTGCCTTTTCATTATTCAGAAGATATTTCTCATAAAGTTTTTCTGCCAGTTGATAGATCAGGACATTATTTTTGGTATTAACTATCCGCAAAATGACCTGCATAATCAGTCTCCAGTCATTATTACTTTGGGAATTAAGCAATCTGCTTAGTGTTTTTTCTGTCCCGATTAAGTTAAATGAGTGAATAATTGCAAAAATACAAAGATTTAATTGTTCGTAATTCTCATCACAGGCATCGATGAAGGCTATCAGTCTGTTCAGATTATTTTTATCTGCATCAAGTTTAAACAAGTTTTGCACAGCCTCTTTCAATCCCCTTAGTTTATTGCTGTTAAGTAAATCAATCAAACTTTGAGCTGTTTGATAATTTTTATTTTGATGCAGATACTGGCCTAGTAAAAAATGAAAATAACCCTCTATTGTAAAACCAGCATATAGTTTTTCTTCGATAATCAATTCATTTATAACACCTTCAAGAATAAGCTGCTGATACGGCGAATCTATCTGGATTGTTTTTACATAATCGCCAATTTCTGGATCGTCAAATAACAAGTCAACTTGCAGTAAGGTCTCTTCCTTTTCAAGCATAAGTTCTGAAATCCGGTAAAGAATTTGCGCTTTGATCATCATTGGCTTATTGTGTAATTATTTTTTCGTGATAAAGACTCCATATACTTATATAGCCGTCCCGACTTTTAGGCAGACCTTTTCCGTTGTTCAATTCAAGAAAAAGTCTCAGAAGTAGAGGATTGTCAAGCTGATCGCTGAGTGAACGGTCGTGATAACAGAGTTCCTCATAGCTAAAATTTGGCTTTCTACGTATTTTGCCTTGTTTATAGTTCACATATTTATTCCAGGCCCCTTCAATTTCAACTTTATTCAATTGTTTGAGCCAATACGAAGATCGCTCAATCAGCGGATCTTCACGGGAATAATCCTCATTTGCATTGTAAATAATGGGTTCAAAAACATCATCAACCTTTGGTAATTCACTTTTTGAATTAACTCGCCAGCTCAATACTATTTTAATATGACCACCTTTGTTTCTTTCAAGAAAAGTAAGTATGGATTCTAGAAGCAGCCTAGGATTGCTGTGCTCATTTGCGCCGTCGATGAGAATCAGGAGCGGATTTTCCTGACTGTATGTTAAAAATTCTGCTTCTTCAAAGCAGCTTTTGGTTGTCAGATTCATCCTGTAACATAGTTCCTTCCAAAAATCGGAAAACCTGAAGCGGTTACCACGCAGCAGAATGCTATCGAAACCAAGTTCTCTGTATTGCCTGTTCATCTCTGCCAACAGATTTGTCTTTCCACTACCGGCCTCTGCAGCCATAAAAAACAGACCTGCCCTCGCACCTATCCATGAGCGTAGCACAATTTCAGCATCCTGTCTCTCCTGATAAATTCCATTTATCAGCTTTTTTTCGGCGTAGAGCGATTGGATAGTGGCCTCGTTATTTTCTTTAAGCAAAAGGCTCCATAAGGTTTCGTTCATTTCTTTTAATGACAGAGGCTCTTGTTTTTCCTTTTCCCGAATCATCAGATTCAATTGTTCAAGTACCCTTTCGTTATTGGTTTCTCCATGTACACTTTCGGGACTAAAAAATACAATTCGGCTGCCTGTGTTTTGCTCATAAATCATTAGTTTTGCATGGTCAGCAACTTCTTTGATAAAGTACTCAGCAGGAAGTATAAAAAAAGGAACAAGGCTAAGTTCATTATTTTGAGCATCCAGGACTGCCACATTCGATTTTAATTTCTGCCTGAGGTTTACCTGCCGGATTTCATCGCCCATGAGTCTCCAGGAGATTGTTTTGTCGCTACTCACAACACTGTAATTTCTACAGAAATCCATTCTCAGTAGTAAGTTTTTCATTTCGGAGAAGTACTCATTCCATATTTTTATCGACTGATGATCTGTTGGAACGGTTCCGTGACCCAAATAGTGGTTTCTGAATTTTATAAGTTTGCCTATGGCAGTTTCTTTTTCCGCTTCATATGGCTGGGTTTCAATTTCATAATAAAACTCAGGTAATTCAGGTATGAACCATTGATGATTATGTTCTTTTAAGGCCTGAATTGCATTGCGCATAAAGGCATTCCAATGGCCGAATTGAGGACGGTATAGAAAATTTTTAAAGGCGCGGTTAATTTCACCAATTTTTAAATTGCTGTTGAAATACTCAGAAGCAGTCATCAGTCCCATATATTTCAAAGAATTCAATAGTATTTCTTTGAGCAAATGAAGGCGTTTGAAACTGTCTTCCTCACTTAATGCCCTTTTGTAAGGATGTGCTATAAAATAGGGATAGCTTTCTACGATTTTTTTATCATCATCGTCGAACAGATATTTAACAGCTAAATTGTCTGTAATTGCAGTATCAGTTTTTTCTATGCTAAGCTGTTCTTTCGATTCGAAAATATATTTATCACCTAAAAAATCCAGTTGAACTGTGCCACTGCAGTTTTTGTCAAATCCTGATAAGCTTTGATTGTTCAGGTCGAAAAATTTGAATTCCCGGCAACTAAGCACAGCATCTAGAAATGCGGTCAGAATTGGTTCATAGATTTCAAAAATTTCTTTGCATTCCGTCTCGGGATAAACCGTTCCGTGGCCGACATATTTATTTCTGAAGTTAATCAATAGTTCAATAGGGGTATTTACAGTCTCAACTTTTTGCTTTTGTCCTCTGCTGTCAATTACTGTATTTCGAACGGTCATTCTTTTTAAATCGCCTTGTCGTAATGATTTAATAGTGACACCAAAAAGATTGGCTATTTCAACGGATAACTTATCCGATCTTTTTTTGTCAAATTCCTGAATCAGCTTTGCGATGGTAGAACTCCATAATCCATGACTGTCTTTGGAATTTAAAGTCTCAATTGATTGAATAAGCGCTTCATCGATGAGTTGTTCCGATTCGGCAATCCGAATCAAACTATGCCCATATAACCTTAAACTTCCCAAAAGAACATCTGATATCAGATGTAATTTTTTAAAATAATTTTTCGATTCATATAATTTTTGAAGCGGTGCAGCAATATGAACAGCTAATTCCTGAAATCTGCTAGGAATTGTATCTTTATTCATGAGTATTAAAAGTAAGAAGGTTAATTTAATGAAAGTAAAGCAAGATATCATTCGTTTTTATAAATGCATAGGCATACGGCATATAAAAAGGGCAGAAGCCCTTTTTATATCATTTTCTTGCAGATATACCTTTCGGTAAAATTTTGTTTTTTTAACAAATAAGATTCCAGTAAAGGCCATCTTTTAAAAATTGTCTAAAACTCACTTTTGCTGCTTTTATGCCCTTCGATTTGATGTAAAATCTTGAGTTTTCTGTATTCCAGTCCAAAATAAGTTCTATGTATTACAATTTGTAGCATATATGCATTTGAGTTTTTTAATATTGTAGAAGGATTTTATTTCAAATGAACAATCAAAAAAGAGGACCGAAGTCCTCTCTATATTTTTAAATCAATACTGTGCTAAATACTATGGCTCAATCCTTCCATATCTTCTTTGGAATGGAATAGTTTCTCTTACATGTGGCAGATTGCAGCACCAGCGCACAAGACGTTCGAGGCCCAAACCAAAACCTGCATGAGGAACAGAACCAAAACGGCGTAGGTCGAGATACCATTCAAATACGCTTCTGTCAAGCCCATGTTCATCAATTTTGCGAAGCAGGACATTAATATCGGTTTCTCTTTCTGAACCGCCAACTACTTCACCAAATCCATCGGGCGCAAGTAAGTCAACACCTTTTACAAAATCGGGATTACCTTCAACCTCTTTCATGTAGAAAGATTTTATTTTGGTTGGCCAGTTGAAAACCATAATAGGTGTATCGAAAATGCGGGTTAGTACTGTTTCATCAGAATTTCCAAAGTCATTTCCGTCTTCAAAGTTCAAAGCCGATTCAATCCATTTAGGAATATTTCTGGCCTTTTCTTCCAGGTCGCGCTGTTCCGATTGCAGTGCTAAAATTTTTGCCTCATAGAATTTTACCTGACCTTTAGAAAGTGTAGGCATAGCTTCCTGACGGTTTTTAATATCCGTATCAATTTCATTTAGGCGGGTTTCTATTGCGCTAAGATCGTCTTTTTGGGTTTGAATGCAGTTTTTGCCATTGTAATCCATTTCGCCACGCAGAATTTTTACTGCATCGATGTATGGAATTCGAGGAAAATTTCGTGTGGCAGCTTTTTGCAGGCCGCTTGTATCTCTTTCTAAAGTTTCCAGCTCAGTGCGGCATCTGAACAATACGCGTCCGATTACATGTTGTATAAAACGCTCAATCAGGTTCATATTGTCTTCATTGGTATAAAAAGCCATTTCGGGCTCTATCATCCAGAATTCTGACAAGTGACGCGGTGTATTCGATTTCTCTGCGCGGAAAGTAGGGCCGAAGGTGTAAATTTTATTCATGGCCATGGCCATCGCCTCGCCATAAAGCTGACCTGACTGCGACAAGTATGCATCGCGACCAAAAAATTCAGTTGCAAATAGGTCGGTAGTACCTTCGCATGCGTTTCCAGTAAGAATTGGAGCATCCATTTGCACAAAACCCTCTCCCTGAAAAAAGTCATGAATCGACATGATTAATTCATTTCGCACACGCATGATAGCCCACTGACGACGGCTGCGCAGCCACAGGTGACGTTTGTCGCTTAAGAAATCAACACCCATTTCCTTGTCTTCTTTTGTAATGGGATAACCCTCAGCAATATGGTAGATATGAAGACTGCTGACCTGAATTTCATAGCCTCCAAGATTTTTTTCGTTGCGGATAAGCTTACCAGTAAATGCGACAGAAGATTCCAACGTTAGACCTTTTGCAGCTTCAAATGCTGTTTCGCCAACATTCTCCAGTGAAACAACACATTGTGTAAAACCTGTACCGTCGCGGAAATCAAAAAAGCAGTTGGTTTTGCTGGTTCTGATGTTGATTACCCAACCTTTGACCGTCACTTCGTGACCGATATGTTTCGAAAAATCTGAGATGTACTGATGCATTTTATTATTTTTATGTATTAATTTTCTTTTTTAGGATGTTCTAAGAGGCGCTAAAATAAAGATTAAACGCTGCCAAGACAAATTTTTTTTAATTAAAATAAAAAATATCACATTGAACAGAGAAAAACAATTGTCGTTTATGTTAATAAAAATGAATCGTGATATCAAAAATCTTACCAAAAAATTAAAATAGTTAAAAAAAACTGTATTTTTAGAAACTTTGTACTTTTATCTTCGTAATATTGATTATCGAATTCGTTATAAAAAAGGTTTGAAACCGAAATTGCACAGAATAGTTCCTAAAAAATAATATTTATGCAAAAACAGCAACTCTCCCAAAAAATGCTTCAAAAGCTGTCTCCTCAACAGATTCAGCTAATGAAACTGCTTCAGATCCCCACCGATATGCTCGAACAACGTATTCAAGAGGAACTCGAAGGTAATCCAGCTCTTGAATTTGATGAAAATATAAGTTCAGAAAATGAACAGGATGATAAAGATACTGATGATGACATCGAATACGATGAAGAATCTTATATTATTGGTGCTGATGGTAAAAAGGAAAAGGAAGATTCTGATGATAGCTTCGAAGATTTTGAAACTGAAGATTTCGATACTGAAGCATTTGAAGAATTCAGTGCCGAAGCAAATGAGCTGCCGCTAGAAGAGGTTTTTGGGGAATTCGAAACATATGATGATCAATACAGCGAGAAAGAGGATAACTATATGGATGATTATCTCGATGATTATATCGGCGATGACAGTTCTTCTTACAAGCTGGATGCAGGCAATTACAATGGTGACCAGGAGGAAAAGACAATACCTGTTGCTGTTGAAGGTTCTTTTGGGGAATATCTTGAGGAACAGCTTGGTATGCTAGATTTGGATGAAGAATCCGAAAAAATAGCCCGTCAGATAATAGGGAACATCGATGAGGATGGCTATTTGCGTCGTGAGACTATTTCAATTGTAGACGATCTGATGTTTAGTGAAAATATAAGGGTAACAGAAGAGGAAGTTATCAGGGTTTTAAAAAATGTAGTTCAAAAGCTCGACCCTGCCGGTTTAGCTGCGCGCGATTTGCAGGAATGTCTTGTGTTACAGCTTGAAAGAAAAATTCACTCGCAGGACGTTGCCGAAAATTATAGCCGACGTGAAAAACAGTTTCTAAAATTGGCATATACTATTGTTAAAGATTATTTTGAAGAATTTTCGAAGAAACATTATAACAAACTCTTACGACAGCTCTCTCTGTTTAATGATGACCTTAAAGCGGCTACCGAAGAAATTTTAAAACTGAATCCCAAACCCGGATCGGCCTTCGCATCTTCATCAAAGTCAGTAAAATATATTGTTCCAGATTTTATACTCGAAAATAAAGATGGTATTTTGGAACTCACCCTCAATGCCAAAAATGCTCCCGAGCTACGCATCAGTGACCAGTATCGCGAAATGCTTGAGAATTATAGCAATAACCGTAAAGACAGGAAACAACGCGAAGCAGCAATGTTTGTGAAGCAGAAAATTGATGCGGCTCGTTGGTTTATCGATGCCATCAAACAGCGTCAGGAAACCATGTTCAAAACAATGTATACCATCATGAGCTATCAGGAAGAATTTTTTCTTTCTGGTGATGAGAAAAAGTTGAAACCTATGATTCTTAAAGATATTGCCGAAATCACTGGTCTCGATATTTCTACCGTATCACGTGTGGCCAACAGCAAATATGTGCAAACTGAATTTGGCACCAAACTGCTTAAAACTTTCTTCTCAGAATCTTTACAGACCGATAGTGGTGAAGAGGTTTCAACACTAGAGGTTAAAAAAATTCTTTCCGAAATCATAGGTGGCGAGGATAAAAAGAGACCAATGTCGGACGAAAAGCTCATGAGTATTCTTACCAAAAGAGGCTATAACATTGCAAGGCGTACAGTTGCCAAATATCGGGAACAACTAGGCATTCCTGTTGCACGTTTGAGAAAGGGCTTATAAACTGGGTCTTATCAAAGTAAGTCCTCTGCCAAAATTCTAGCTTAAATTCCAAAATCATGGAATAAAGATTTATTTTTGTAGAAATCTTATTCATGGAAAAAAATTTGGAAATTCTTCAGCGTTACAAATTGCGCAATACTGAAATCAGAAGGGAGATTCTGTCGCTCTTTCTCGATACAGATTATGCGCTTTCACATCAGTACATCGAAAAAAAACTGGAAGCTAAATTCGATCGGGTAACACTTTACAGAACACTCAAAGCCTTTGAGGAAAGCGGTCTTGTGCACCGAATTGCAAACGACAAAGAAACCATTGAATACGCGCTTTGTAAAGATGATTGTCATGTCGATAATCATAAACACAGCGACAATCATGCACATTTTCGTTGCGAAAAATGTCAGAAAACCTATTGTCTTGATAGTGTTGGTATCCCTGATTTTCATATTCCCAAGGGATTCAAAGCCAAAGAATTTCAACTTTTGGTAAATGGTATCTGTGAAAAGTGCATTTAAACTAATTATTTAACATTATTACAATTAAAAGTCATATGATTTCAATTGCCATACATGGTGGCGCAGGTACAATTCTACGCAGTACTATGACCCCCGATAAAGAAAAAGCCTATCAGGAAGCACTTGGCATCGCACTCAACACTGGCTACCAAATTTTGGAAAATGGAGGCTCTGCGCTCGATGCGGTAGAAGCTGCAATTTGTTCGCTCGAAGATTGTCCACTATTTAATGCAGGAAAAGGTGCAGTTTTTACTGCTACAGGTGAACATGAACTAGATGCTTCAATTATGGATGGTAAAACATTGGAAGCAGGTGCAGTCGCAGGGGTAAAAAGGGTAAAAAATCCGGTTTCTTTAGCTCGTCTTATCATGGAAAAATCGGGTCATGTTATGTTGGCCGGAAAAGGTGCCGAGGAATTTGCAAAGTCATTGAACTGCGAATTTTGTGACGACAGTTACTTTTTCGATGAATTCAGACATCAGCAGTGGCAGGAGTTAAAAGGAACCGATAATTTTCAACTTGATCACAGTAAAGACGAACATAAGTTTGGTACTGTTGGTGCAGTTGCACTCGATAAAGATGGAAATTTGGCAGCTGCAACTTCAACAGGAGGTATGACAAACAAACGATTTGGCAGGGTAGGAGATAGCCCCATCATTGGTGCGGGCACTTATGCCGATAATCGCTATTGTGCTGTTTCCTGTACAGGAAGTGGGGAATTTTTTATCCGTTCAGTCGTTGCATACGATGTTTGTGCACAGATGCAATACGGCGGAAATCTCCTTGATGATGCCTGTAAAAATACGATTCAAAAAAGATTGAGTGAAATTGGCGGAGATGGGGGGCTAATTGCCATTGACTATAAGGGCAATATTTGTATGGAATTCAATACCGAAGGGATGTACAGAGCCTGTAAAAATTCAAATGGTTTAGAGCAGATTTCTATTTATGAATCCTAATAATGTTCAAATGGTTTACAAAACCAAAGCTGAATTGTATGCTGGTCAATTCATGAAAACTGAAAAATTATACAATACAATAAGTCTTATAAGGCTGCTGCTTGTGTTGGTTTTTCTAGCATCTCTCTATTATTTTACTAATTATCAAGATAATTTATCGCTTTCTACAGGCATCGGTTCCGTTCTGTTCTTTGCAGTTTTAATTTACTTTCACAATAAAATTGGCAACAAAAAAAATCTGTTGAATGCTTTGTTGAAAGTGAATAATAATGAAGCTGATTTTTTGGATCGAAAACAAATTCCATATGAAGATGGAAATGAATTTTCACCGGTCCAACATCCTTATGCTTACGATATTGATATTTTAGGTCCAAATTCACTTTATCAGCATCTCAATCGCTGCGGAACCTATCCTGGAAAAGCTAAATTGGCTGATAGGTTATTGAATCCTTTGCCTACAGATGAAATTGAAAAACATCAGGAGGCAGTCGCAGAACTTGCTCAAATGTTTGATTTTCGCCAAAAAATGTTGGCTTTTGCAAATATGCAAAAAGATAGTAAAGGACTTTATGAAAAGATTTTGGCATGGACAGCACTGACAAATCCTTCATTCCCATTTGTATTGCGATTACTTTCTTTTGTCCTCCCTTTGCTTTTTTGGGGCTTACTGATATTTTATTTTTTTAGTGGAAACAGTTTTACACCTAATTTACTTACTTACGTTTTTCTGCTGAATTTGGTGATATTGTACACGCAACTCAAGAAAATCCAGTATCAGATAGTCCAGGCCGATTATGTGCGAAAAGTGTTGAAACAATATGCGATGGTTCTGGGTGAAATTGAAAATACAGCATTTAAATCTCAAAAGTTACTTGAATTAAAAAATAGCATTCGAAACGAAAAAATTAGTTCAAGTGCTGAATTGGCTAAGTTGGCGTCGATGTTTGACAGCTTAGAGGCTATACAGAATTTGCTTGGAGCAGTAATTTTTAATGGTCTTTTTCTATACCACCTGCATGTTTTTCATGCCCTCTTGCAGTGGAAAAAAAATAATTCCGCTGAATTAAAAAAATGGCTGGATGTTATTGCTGAATTTGAAGCATTGAACAGCTTTGCGAATCTGTCCTACAACAATCCTACATTTACTTTTCCATCAATTAATTCCGATTGGAGTTATAGATTTGAATCTCTTGGGCATCCTTTACTTGACCCTACCAAAAGAGTTGACAACGATATTGATTTTAGCGAAAAGCCTTTCATCGTACTTACCGGTTCTAATATGTCCGGAAAAAGTACCTTTCTTAGAGCAATAGCTGTCAATATGGTGCTAAGTTTTGCAGGATCCCCGATCTGCGCAAAGAAAGCTACGCTCCATCCCATACCCTTATTTGTTTCTATGCGGCTTTCCGACTCGCTGGCTGATTCGGAATCTTATTTTTATGCCGAAATAAAACGGCTGCATGAAATTATGCTTCAGCTCGGACAGGGAAGAGCTTTCGTGCTCCTCGATGAAATTCTGCGTGGTACCAATTCCGATGATAAGCGAAATGGTACTATTGGCGTTTTGAAAAAACTGATTGATTATAAGGCTATTGGTGCTATTGCAACACATGACCTGGAAGTTTGCAATACCGCTACGACTTATCCCGATTATTTGAGTAATCAATGCTTTGAAGTGGAAATCAAAAATGAAAACCTCTTTTTTGATTATAAACTAAGAGCAGGTATCTCGCAAAACAAGAGTGCCAGCTTTTTGATGAAAAAAATGCAGATAATATCATGATTAGATTTTTTTTTATAATATTCATTGGCTTTACCATTTCTCTCGAGGCACAACCGCTATTGCCGGGCTGGTCCGATATGCTGCAGGGAAAATGGAGGGTAGAAAAAATGAATAATGAAGCAGTTGACAATAATGTTAATATGTTTTTGGAGTTCAACGCCAATAAACTCCTGATGGTTAACCAGCTTTCAACAAAAGAAGCCGATTGGCGCGCAAATGAGGCAGATAGAGAAATCCTGATAAAAACAGGCGATGCTCCTGTGGAAGCCTGGCAGCTGAAGTATATCGATTCGAGTAGTCTTGCAATATTCGATACCCTGGGTTTTACAACCTTGTATATGCGCAGATATAGCCTTCCGGCTGATTTTGTACCTGTTCAGGTTTCGAAAAGTCAGATTTGCGGCAGCTGGCTCTTGGTAAATATTGATGGTCAGCCAATTCCGAATAATGTAAATCTCGAGTTACAAATCAGCTCGCTCGATAAATTAAAAATAAAAGTCGGTTCCGAAACAAAGCTCTATAATTGGACATTTAACAAATCCGGCAATGGAATAAAATTACAGCAGGACAGTTCTTCGGCTAAGGTCTGGGTTTTTAATGCTATTGAAAACGAACGTATGAGTTTTTTGGACAATGGGCGACAGATGAATTTTACAAGATATAATGCTCCTTTAAGCAAAACTCAGGAAAAGCTCATTGCCGCTAAATGGAAAATTGCTGAGGTAGAAGGGGTGCCAATGCCAAACAGTGAAACGGTCAGTCGCTACATGGAAATGAACTCCGAAGGCAAAATGTACTTTTACTCTAATGATAAGAAAGAAGGAGAGGGTAGCTGGGGTATGAACAGTTCAAAAACCGGTTTTTTTGTAATTAGTGGCGGTGGAACCGAACAATGGCTTGTTTATCAACTCGATGAAAAAGAAATGCTGCTCGAAATGGATGGCTTGAAAATGTTGTTGCAGCGGTAGCGGTAGGGAGTATCTTAAATCTACAAACTAAAAGATGGTTTTAAAAATTTATTTGGGAGTTTTTATGAAACTAAATTTTGGCCCTGTTTAATTTGGATAAGCTGTCTCAAACACTTGGTTTGAAAAAAGAAGATATTGAGTATGCCTTAGATGCCTTTGATAAAGCAGAGCTATTGAATATAATTAATCCAAATTCTATCAGCATTGATGCACTTCTGACAAAAAACAAAAAAGCTTTTTTTATGTCACCATCTGTTCGTATAGCTTTATTGTCAGCTATTTACGGAGATAATATACCAGACAGCGCTAGCAGTAAGATCTGGGAGGATATTGTTATGATGTATCTGTGTCGAATAGTTTCAAAATCTATGATCAGTTTTAGCGCTGAAAAATCAAGTGTAAACCCTGATTTTATAATTGAAACAAGGGATTGTCCAATTGTTGTGGAAGTAGGGACGAAAAAAACGACTACAAAGCAATTGAGCAAATATAGACAGAAAATACGATATGGTATTCTCATAAATGCCGGCGATACAGAGATTGAGTTCAACGACAAAAACAAAACACTAATCCTGCCAATGTCTTGGTTTTTAATGATTTAAACTTATCCGATTCTTTTAACTCAATTAAGCTTTCCCAAACATCAGCTGAAGCTCCCTCCAAAGAAAGCCCTTTTTGTTTTTATCGGCCAATACATGCTCAAGGCTGTCTGAATACAGTATTTTCATTCCATTCCAATTGAGTAATTGATATTTGACTAATTTTAGGTTCAGCCCAAGTTGTGCGGGTTCAATACCAAATAATAGTACTTTTTCCTGTTTTTTGCTTCGCATAAGTTCCGACCAAGTAATTTCTGTGTCAGATTTTATATCAAGTAATGCACAATCTACGTCTATATCAGTATTTACAGCAGCCAAGATTTTTTTGAGAAAATCTGAAATTTCTGAATTATTGAAATTTTGGCAAATAACAAGAATGCCCTTGCTGTTGTTACCTGTTGTCTGAATTTGGGATGAAATATCTTTGCAACTATAGATTGGAGCATTGAAAAAATTAAGCTTCAGCGACATATGATATTAGTTTCAATATTTTAAAAATAAGGATTTAAGCTCTATTTGTTTGAAATTCAGTAAAGTAAAAATATGGCCCTGCGTGTCGAAATAAAATTTTATGATATAATTAACAACTAAGCTAATATTCTAATTTTATGTGCTTATTTTGAAAATAACAAAATATTTCTTATTTTTACAACCAAAATAATGTATTTTGGGTTCATACCTATTAAAGATTTCATTGTATTTCGACTAAAAGCTTTAAGGGTTAATTATTTGCGGTTTTTAATCCTGTAAAAGTAAGGTTTTTACTTTTGTTTGCAATGAGTTGTTCCTTAACGTCCTAATTTTTTTTCTATGAAGTATCCAATCAGTGTTGAACTGACTCAAAATTCGAGCATTGGAGAAGTTGACTTCAATAACCTTGTTTTTGGGCGAAATATTTCCGACCATATGTTTGTTGCCGACTTTATTGACGGAGCATGGACAGATTGTCGGATCGTTCCATACGGACCCATGCCAATGAGCCCTGCAATTATGGCCCTCCATTATGGACAGGCTATTTTCGAAGGAATGAAAGCAAATAAACACCATGAGACCGGAGAGCCTTTGCTTTTCCGTCCCGAAATGCACCTCGACAGGATCAATCGTTCTGCATTACGTATGGCTATGCAGCCAATTCCTGCCGAGATTTTCATGAATGCGCTGCACAGTCTACTTGACATCGACAGAGACTGGATTCCTCAATCGGAAGGAAGCGCGCTTTATCTGCGTCCGCATATGTTTGCCTTCGATTCTACCTTGGGTGTTAAATCAAGCGATACCTATCGCTTTGTTATTATGACCAGTCCTGTTGGTCCCTATTATCCAAAACCAATCCGTCTGTTGGTTGCCGATAAATATGTAAGAGCATTTCCAGGTGGCGTAGGTTCTGCCAAAGCAGCAGGAAACTACGGAGCTACTCTTGCTCCTGCACAACAGGCCAAAAATAAAGGTTTCGATCAGATTCTATGGCTCGATGGATTGGAATTTAAATATCTTCAGGAATGCGGAACCATGAACATCATGTGTGTTATTGGCGACACGGTAGTTACTCCCAATCTTACAGATACAATATTGGCTGGCATCACACGCGACAGCCTCATTCACCTCTTGCGTGACCAGGGCATAAAAGTTGAAGAAAGACCAATCAGTATTCAGGAGCTTATCGAAGCTAATAAATCGGGTGAACTGAAGGAAATGTTTGGCACAGGTACTGCTGCTGTACTATCAAATGTTTCAGAAATCAGTTACAAAGATGAAATTTACGAATTACCTCCGGTTGAAGGTAGGAAAATTGGTCCATTCATCAAAAAAGTACTAGAAGATTATAAGAAATCTCTCCAGCCTGATAAGTTTAATTGGTTGGTTCCTGTAAAGAACTTACTTTCCACTGAAACTAATAAATAAATACTTCAAATCCGAATCATGCATGTGTTTCGGATTTTTTTATGATTTTTTAGAAAAAATTACTTATTTTTAGCCTCTAATCAACAATAAATAGATGTGGGACTTGTTTAAACCTATTCTGGTCGATTTCAAAAATCCGGTTTTATTTGCCATTCCTTTTTTTCTGTTGCTGATTTTTCTAGAAGTCTACTTAAATTACAGAGAAAGAAAAAATAACTATTTGCTAAAAGATTCTTTGGCTAGTATCAGCATGGGGTTGGGGTCTATTGTGTCTGATATAATATCCAAGTCATTGGCATTTGTTGCCTTTGTTTGGCTTTTTGAGAATTTTGGTATTTTCAAAGAACAGCTTTCCTGGACCGTTTTGGGCTGGGTACTTTTGTTTTTTTTGGATGATTTTACCTTTTACTGGCATCATCGGCTTTCGCACGAGGTGAGAATACTTTGGGCGGCTCATGTAAATCATCACTCATCGGAACAATATAACCTGAGTACTGCATTGAGACAAAGCTGGACCGAAATTTTTTACAAGTATATTTTTTTCCTGTGGTTGCCTTTTTTGGGTTTTCATCCCTTGATGGTGTTAACACAAATCAGTATCAATCTGATTTTTCAGTTTTGGGTTCACACCAAATTTATCAAAAAATTACCGCCTTTTATTGAGTTTATTTTCAACACACCTTCTCATCACAGAGTACATCACGCTTCAAATCCACGTTATCTGGATAGAAATCATGCAGGAACCCTCATCATCTGGGATCGTATGTTTGGTACATTCTCAGCAGAAAAAGATGAAGAGCCCGTAGTTTATGGCATTACAACCAATATCGACACCTATAACCCTTTAAAAATTGCATCGCACGAATTTACTTCAATGTGGAAAGACATCAGAGAAGCGCCAAAATTCAGCGATAGATTAAAGTATATTTTTTATGCTCCCGGCTGGAGTCACAATGGCAGATCTTTAACTGCCAGACAAATGCGGGGGGCATTGAAACAAAAATGAAAAAATGGTGTCATGTAGCTTAAAGTGGCTTGTTCTTTTATTGGTTTTTTTTGGCTTTTACTCCTGCAAACAGGATGAACAAGCTATTTTGCCAAAAAAGTCCACAATAACTGAATCGGTATATGCCTCGGGGCATATCAAGGCAAAAAATCAATACAATGTTTTTACATCAGTAAATGGTACTGTTGCTGAGTTGCTTGTATCGGAAGGCGACACCGTTTTTCCGGGTACTCCATTATTTAAAATTCATAATTCGACTTCCGATATAAACAGGCAACAAGCGCTGCTCAACAGGGAACTGAATGATATAAAAGCAGCTGAAAATAGATTAAGAGACCTGGAACTGACAGCAGAAGCAGCTGAACTAAAAATGATAAATGATTCACTATTGTTTGAGCGTCAATTGTCACTTTGGTCAAAACAAATAGGCTCGAAAGTTGATCTGGAACAAAAAAAACTGGCCTTTGAAAATTCAAATAAAAACTACCAGAGTTCAAAACTGAAGCTTTTGGAATTGAAAAGGCAGTTGGATATCATTTACCGTCAGTCTGATGCCAATGTAAGGTTATCAGAAATCCAGGCTTCCGAATTTATCGTAAAAAGTCAGGTAAAAGGGCGTATATATTCTATTGCGGTTCAACAAGGAGAGTATGCCTCGGTTCAACAGCCGCTGGCAGTGATTGGAGCTTCGGATGAGTTTATCCTCGAAATGAAAATCGATGAAAATGATATTGCTGTTTTGAAAGCCGGTCAAAAGGTTTTTGTAAATATGGACAGTTATAAGGGTAAAACTTATGAAGCCGTTCTTAGTAGAGTCTTGCCCTTGATGAATGAGAAAAGCAAATCATTTACAGCCGAAGCGGTTTTTGTCAAATTCCCTGAAGTACTTTATCCGAATCTGACGCTCGAGGCAAATATTCTCATAAGGACCAAAGATAATGTACTGACAGTGCCTCGCAACTATCTTTCTGAAGACGCTAGTTTATACCTTAAAAATGGAGAGATTATAAAAGTGACAACTGGTCTCAAAGATTATCAAAAGGTTGAAATCACAAGTGGACTAAAAGGTAATGAGGAATTAATTTTACCCAAAAAATGAAAATTACACTATTGCTGAACATTGCTTTTTCTTTGTTGCTTTCCAGAAAAAAACAGACACTGGTTGCAGCAGTTGGTGTGCTTTTCGGTATAGCTGCCTTTATAACCTTATTGGGTTTTATGAACGGTTTGAATGATCTGCTCGATGGAATGGTTCTGAACCGTACGCCACATATCAGACTCTATAATGACCTAAAGGCAAGTGAACGCCAGCCGCTTGAAATGGCATTTCCCGACACAAATATCAGTCATTTTATACGCTCTGTAAAACCGGGTTCGGGTGAATTGAAAATTTATAACAATGAAGCAATCGCAGCAGCCTTGAAACGAGATAATCGAGTGATAGGTGTAGCGCCAAAAGTTTCTTCACAGGTTTTTTACAATGTAGGCAGTATCGATATAGCAGGTGTTATAAATGGGGTAGAGGTTGCCGAGGAAATGCGACTCTACCGATTTGCCGATTATGTAAGTGGTGGAAATCCCATTGATATTTCACTGGTTCCAAACAGTATTATTTTGGGCAAACTTGCTGCCGAAAAAATGATGGCGGAAGTTGGTGACGTAATTCAGGTAACTACAGCCTCAGGTGAAAGATCAACACTGAAAGTGGTTGGATTTTTTCAGTCAGGCATCCAGGATTTCGATAAAGTACAAAGTTTTGCATCCATTGCAACAACCCAAAAACTACTTGGCAAAGAAAGTAGTTATGTCACAGATCTTCAGGTAAATCTTAGCGATATAACATTAGCGCCCTCCTTGGCAATTGAATATTCCCGTATTTTCGATCTTGATGCGCTTGATATTCAGACTGCAAATTCACAATTCGAAACAGGATCCAGAGTTCGTTCTATCATTTCATATGCTGTTGGCATTACTTTACTGATTGTTGCAGGATTTGGAATTTATAATATTCTGAATATGATGATTTATGAAAAAATGGATACCATTGCCATACTCAAGGCAACGGGATTTTCTGGTGCCGATGTTAGATTTATTTTTATTTCAATAGCATTGTTTATAGGCTTGGCTGGTTCTTTATCGGGGCTTATCTGCGGCTATTTATTGTCGTCGCTCATAGATCAAATTCCATTTAATACCGCTGCTTTGCCAACAGTAAAAACTTATCCGGTCAATTTTGATTTGAAATATTATATCATAGGAACCGTTTTTGGATTTCTGACATCCTATTTTGCCGGTTATTTTCCATCGAGAAAGGCCAGTAAAGTTGATGCTGTTGTAATTATAAGAGGCAAATAAGATGAAAACAGTACTGGAAACAAGGTCGATACAAAAGTATTTTTATAGCCCCCAGAAATTTCAGGTGCTGGATGATATCAATATCAAAATTCAACAGGGAGAATTTGTTTCCATTTCCGGAAAGTCGGGCTGTGGAAAATCGACATTGCTTTATGTGTTATCCACTATGGATCGTGATTATGAAGGAGAACTGTTTATTGACGGAGCTTCAATGAAAACTAAAACCGAAAAACAGTTGGCGATCGTTAGAAATGAAAAAATCGGTTTTGTTTTTCAGTTTCATTATCTGCTGAACGAATTTACAGTTTTGAAGAATGTGATGTTGCCTGCACTCAAGTTGGGCAAATTTACAAAAAAGGAAATCGAACATCGGGCTTATGAAAAACTGAAAGCACTGGGTATCGAAGATCAGGCACTTAAAAAAGCCAATTTATTGTCGGGCGGACAAAAACAACGTGTAGCAATTGCCAGAGCACTCATAAACGACCCACTGATAATCATGGGCGATGAACCCACAGGTAATCTCGATAAAAAAAACAGTCAGATTGTTTTTGAAATTTTTCAGAAACTGGCCCATGATTTTGGACAGACGATGCTGGTCGTAACACATGATCCCGAATTTGCAGCAGGTTGCAACAGAATCATAGAAATGGCCGACGGTAAGATTGTATAGTTAATTATGCTTCTTTTTCACTCCAGCGATAGCTTTTCAAGTCAAAACCAGAAAGGTCTAAAACTCTATCCACAACTGTTGCTGCAAGTTCCTCAAAGCTATTGGGTTTAGAATAAAAAGATGGAGTCGCCGGACAAATTACTGCACCTGCTTCAGTCAACAATTTCATATTGTTAATGTGTATGAGACTGTAAGGTGTATCTCGCAATACTAGAATCAGTTTTCTGCGTTCTTTTAAAATAACATCTGCAGCGCGGGTAGGCAAATCATCTGAAACACCGGCAGCTATACGTCCCATTAGCCCCATTGAGCAAGGGCAAACAATCATAGTGTCGAATTTTGCAGAACCGGAGGCAAATGGCGCC
This sequence comes from Saprospira sp., assembly GCA_044379045.1. GTDB lineage: Bacteria > Bacteroidota > Bacteroidia > Chitinophagales > Saprospiraceae > Saprospira. The sequence continues at coordinate 5,032 of JBIPOO010000008.1, read as the reverse complement.
ATAAAATTCATCTTATCGTAAAAACTAAAAGGATAATTCAAAAAATCTTCATTCCCTAATTCATATTTCCAGTTGAATCTTGCATTGTCGCTCATCACAACAGCAACTTCTTTCCATTGCGTTTTTAATTCCAGTAATTTGTCCATCAATACTTTAGCATAGATGGCACCGCTTGACCCCCCAACAGATAAGACAATCTTTTTCATAAGCTATTGCAATTTGGTATTGATTTTGGTAATTTATACAAAGTCTGAACTTGTTAAAATAAACACAATATTTTCAAAGCTGTTGTAAACTAAAGCGATTCTTTGCATTTTTGTGTTACTAAATTGCAAAATATGAACAGAATTATTCTTACTGCCGTTTTTCTAACGCTCATTTCATTGACCTGTGCCTATACCTTCGGTACTTATCCAAAGGTTAAAATGCCAGATCCGATAGAAAATTCCAATGTAGGCTGGATGACTTGGGAACAGGCTGTGGCTCGCCTCGAAGCAGATAAGGCAGCCGGTTTGAAAGGTAAAAAATTCTTTGTAGATGTATATACTGACTGGTGCGGTTGGTGTATAAAAATGGATAAAGAAACATTTCAACAGCCCAAAATTGCACAATATTTAAACCAGCACTTTTACCCTGTAAAACTGAATGCAGAACAACGTGCCGATATTCTTTTTGGTGGCAATACTTTCAAATTCATTGCTCAGGGCAACAGAGGCTATCATGAGTTGGCAGCTGCACTGCTCGATAATAAAATGAGTTATCCAACCGTAGTTTTTCTGAATGAAAAGGTTGAACTGATGCAAAGAATACCAGGTTACCTCGATGTACCGACTTTTGACTGCATTATGCATTATCTGGCTGAGGAACACTACACAAATACACCTTGGGAAACATATCAGACAGCATTTAAGAAAAATTACAAGCCCTGATTTAAATTTTCCCTATTTTAAACAGTTTTTGTACATTTGTATCGTATTGTGCAGACCGTAATAAATCGCATCTACAATAAGGGCATGTCCTATGGACACTTCCAAAAGTGAAGGGATATGCTGTTTAAAATATTTCAGATTATAGAGATTCAAGTCGTGCCCAGCATTGATACCGATACCTATTCCATCAGCTACTTTGGCTGAAATAATATAATCTTTGATAGCAGCTTCCGGGTTTACAGAAAAATTTTTGGCAAAAGGTCCGGTGTAAAATTCAATCCGGTCGGCCCCAACACTTTTTGCGCCCTCTACCATTTTCGGGTCGGAATTAACAAAAATAGAGGTTCTGATTCCTTTCTCACTGAGTTCAGCACAAACATCCTTCAAAAAGGAAAAATGTGTAACGGTATCCCAACCGTTATCTGAAGTGAGCGCCTGTTCAGCATCGGGCACCAAAGTACACTGGTGTGGACAATTTTCAAGTACCAGTTTCATGAATTCTGGCGTTGGGTTTCCCTCCACATTAAACTCCGTTTTAACGATTTCTTTAAGCTGTGGTATGTCATCGAACCTTACATGGCGCTGATCGGGTCTGGGATGAACTGTAATGCCATCAGCCCCAAAAATTTCGCAGTCTTTTGCTACCTCCAGCAGATTTGGAAAATTTGCACCTCTCGAGTTTCTGATAAGGGCTATTTTATTAATGTTTACACTCAGGTTTGTCATTGCAAGTTTGCTTGATGGAGAAATTCCTAATATTCAGATAAGGTGACCAAGGTCAGCTTATTTGCAATGCGAAGGTAGTACTTTTGTACAAAATACCAGATGATACTGGTCATTATATTCAAGCCAATTAATGTACATTTAAAGCATATGAATCTAACTAAGCCCATCAAAGATTTTCTTGAGGAGGCAGGTGCGCTGTCAATTTTTACAGGTCGTTTTTTCAGGGAATTGTTCAGGCCAAGGTTTGAATTCAATGAAATGCTTCGGCAATGTTATTTTATAGGAGTGAAATCATTACCGCTGGTATTGGCTACAGCATTCATTATGGGCATGGTGTTGACCATTCAGTCGAGACCCACCCTGGTAAGTTTTGGTGCTGAATCGAGATTGCCACAAATGGTTGCAGTTTCATTGGTACGTGAAATTGCGCCCGTGATCACAGCGCTCATCTGTGCCGGTAAAATTGGTTCGGGAATCGGTGCCGAATTAGGCTCGATGAAGGTTACAGAACAGATTGACGCTATGGAAGTGTCGGGTACCAATCCATATAAATATCTTGTCGTTACAAGGGTGCTTGCCACTACGCTCATGTTGCCACTACTGGCTTTGGTAGGCGATGCAATTGGCATTTGGGCATCTTTCCTTGGAGCAAATATCAAAGGTGATGTCAGCTGGGATTTATACTTGTTAAAATCGTTCGATTATCTTTTTTTTATTGACATTTTTCCAGCGGTTTTAAAAACATTTCTTTTTGGATTTGCTATTGGAATTGTAGGCTGTTACAAAGGAATGACCTCTCAAAAAGGGACAGAAGGCGTAGGCAAATCTGCTAATTCTGCAGTGGTAATGGCCTCACTAATGGTTTTTGTAATTGATCTTTTGGTTGTGCAATTGTCAGATTTATTTGGTATCATAAAATAAACAGATGAAAACTGCCAAGTATTACACTCAAAGTGAAATAGCGATTGAAATCAAGGATTTAAACAAATCTTTTGGCAATCAACAGGTTTTGATAAATCTGAATCTGAATCTTTATAAAGGTGAAAATTTAGCAGTTTTGGGGAAATCTGGTTCCGGAAAATCAGTATTGTTAAAATGTATTGTAGGTTTGCTTGCGTCGGAAAAAGGAAGCATAAAAGTTCTTGGAAAAGATGTTTTGAAACTAGGACAAGATGAATTGGATAAAATAAGAATGAAAATAGGTTTTCTTTTTCAGAGTAATGCCCTCTACGATTCAATGACTGTAAGAGAAAATCTGGAGTTCCCCCTTAGAAGACTTGGGCTTAAATACTCGAAAAAAGAAGTGGATGATATGGTTTTTGAAGCACTCTCGAATGTTGGATTGCCCAATACTGCTCAAAAAATGCCGGCTGAATTGTCGGGCGGCATGAAAAAAAGAATTGCACTCGCCCGAACGCTCATGATGCGGCCCGATATTATACTTTATGATGAACCTACAACGGGACTTGATCCTATTACAAGCCGCGAAATCAGTAACCTTATTGTATCTGTGCAGGAAAAATATCAGAGTTCGTCCATTATTATTACACATGATATCAATTGCGTAAAGATTGTAGCCGACAGGATTATTATGCTGATTGATGGTTTTGCTTATGCCGAGGGGAATTACAACGAACTGGCAAACTCTGATGACCCAATAATTAAAAGTTTTTTCGAATAATAATTGTATAAAAAATGAGTCAGAGAATTTCTCAAAACATGAAGGTTGGTCTGTTGGTGCTGGCAGGCAGCTTTTTCTTTCTTGTAGCCTTGTATCTAATTGGATCAAAAGATAATATGTTTACACCCGGTTTTAGGATTTATTCAAAATTTAAAGATGTTAAGGGGCTTTTGGTAGGTAATAATGTCCGCTTTTCGGGAATTAACATAGGCACAGTAAAAGAACTGATCATTGAAAACGACAGTACGGTAAAAGTAGTGATGAATATTCAGGAAAATGCCCGTAGATTTATCAAGAAAAATACCCTTGCTACTATTGGTACCGATGGACTTATTGGTAATAAGATTATTATTCTGACAAGTACAACCCAAAGTTCAGAGCTGGTGAAACATGGAGACGAAATTCTGTCAGAGACCACCTTCGATACAGAATCTAATCTTAAAAATCTTGAAGATATCGGTGGAGAGATTTCAAGAGTTGCTAAAAATCTGAAAGAAATCACCGATAAACTGAACAATAGTGATGTAATTTGGGATCTGTTGGAAGACAAAAGTATGAGTCAGGAATTGAGGAGCACCTTCAGCTATCTGCATCAAATTGGGGCAAATACTTCAGCAATTACAAAAGACATTGGCATCATCATAAAAGAGGCCAAATCTGGTCGGGGGAATCTTGCATTTATACTTAACGATACAACGCTTGCTGCATTATCTGCCGATTTAAATGCTATCCTTTCTGACATAAAGGCAGGTAAAGGTTTGCTTGGGACGCTTATACAGGATGAAAAATCGGCAGAAAACATGCAGGATATTTTATCAAATGTTAAAATATTATCCGATTCTCTCGCACATATCAGTTCTGAACTCAGCGGCTTTTCAAAATCTATGCACCAGGGAGCAGTCGCAGTAAATTCAACGCTGAGCGATAGTGCATTTATCAATAATTTAAATAAAAGTATGCAGCACATAAATAATAGTACGCTTAAACTGGAAGAAAATCTCGAAGCCTTGAAACATAGTTTTTTATTCAGACGATATTTTAGGAGACAGGAGAAAAAGAAAGGGGAAAAAGTGTTAAATTTGAACTGATTTATAAAAAATTTAAGTAATGGCAGTTCTAAGACTTTGGAATCACATTTCCTTTGAAGAGGAATGGACAAATTGCGACACCTCAATATTAGATGAAATTGCACCCTCATGGTATCTACGCAAAAAGGTGCTGCAAAATAAATCCTCAGACTTTTTAGCGTTTACAGACAGACTAAAAAGAAGACATGCAATAGAAACAGGAATAATAGAAAAACTCTATGATTTAGATAAAGGTGTTACAGAAACACTTATAAAAGAGGGTTTTGTTTTTTCTTTACTGAGTCATGGCGATACAAATATTCCAAAACAAACATTGTTCAATCATCTTCTGGATCATCTCAATGCTGTTGATTTTATTTTTGATGTAGTAAAAGAAAATAGACCGCTTACCAAGGGTTTTATTTGTGAATTACATCAACTGACTACCCGACATCAGGATTTTACCGAGGGAAGGGATCAGTTTGGCAATAAAATTAAAATACCACTTTTGAAAGGAAGTTTTAAAGAACGAGAAAACAATCCAACTCGTGAAGATGGTACCAGGGTTTTATACTGTCCGCCCGAGCATGTTGTTTCAGAAATGGACAGATTAATTGAAATATATAATA
>JBIPOO010000007.1:0-40462 GCA_044379045.1 Saprospira sp. | reverse complement strand
GTAAATACTTTCTGTTTGATGTTTAAGGTCAATGATGTGCTGCTCAACAATCAGTACATCTCCTTCGCAATCAAGCATCATGTTGCAAATACCCTTGCCTTCGTTTTGGATGATTAAAATACTCTCCGCTGTATCTTCATGAGTGATTTCAAATCCCAAATCGAGTAAGTGATGTTTAACTTTTTCAAAGTTAGTCATAGTAATAATTGGTTAAAAGTGATTAATTTAATTGTCGAACCGAAAGTTATATAATTTTACTGAGCCTTACTAATTTTTAGATTAGAATTGACGAAAATTAAACAAAAATTAAGATGTCTGTAACTAGGCTGTTTTTTGTCCTCAAATTCTTGTAATTTTGCATTGTTAAATAAAAATTTGAAATGGAACAACTGGACTTATATATCGAGGCACTTATTTTTTCGGCAGAGGTGCCAATTGGTATCGATGAAATGAAAAGCTGCCTTGAATCGGTTTTTAATACAGAATTTAAAAAGTCTGAAATTGAATCATCTATCAACAGACTGCAGTTGCGTTATGCCGGCGATTCATACAGTTATGAAATAGTCAGTATCGGCAATGGTTATCAGTTTTTAACAAAATCGGAATACTACGACGTGCTGGCTGTTCTGCTCAAACAAAAAAGTAATAAAAAACTTTCCCGGTCGGCACTCGAAACTTTGGCTGTAATTGCTTATCAGCAGCCTGTTTCTAAAAGTGAAGTCGAAAAAATAAGGGGCGTCAACTGTGACTATGCTGTACAGAAACTACTTGAAAAAGAACTCATTCAGATAAAGGGCCGATCAAAAGATCCCGGACGGCCACTTTTGTACGGAACAAGTGACAAATTTATGGAACATTTCGGCCTGCCATCGTTGCAGGATTTACCAAAATTAAAAGAACTTCAGCCCGAGGAAAACCAGATTGGGCAGTTGGATGAACTCGATGAAAATCAATAAATAAAATGGAAAAAAGATATAAAGGTCCTTTTAGAAGGGACAAAAAGAAAGATGACCGAAGAGAAGAAGTCAAAGTCGTTCAGGATCTTACCGAATTGGAAGATATGCGCCTGAACCGTTATCTGGCGCATTCGGGAGTTTCCTCCAGAAGAAAAGCCGATGACATTATTAAAGAGGGCAGGGTAAAGGTGAACGGAAATGTTATCCTCGAAATGGGACACAGGGTACAGCCCAATGATGTGGTGACTCTGGATGATAAGGTCTTAACACCCGTCAGAAAGTTTATTTACCTTTTGATGAATAAACCCCACAATGTTATCAGCACATCAGAGGATGAAAAAGATAGAAGAACTGTGCTGGATCTTGCCAAAGAATATACAGCAGAACGCATTTACCCTGTAGGCAGACTAGACAGAAATACAACAGGACTGATTCTGTTGACCAATGATGGCGACCTTGCTCAAAAGCTCTCGCATCCGAAATTCGAAGTAACAAAGGTGTATCAGGCAACATTGGATAAACCTTTGAGCGAAGCCCACATGGAGCTCATAAAAAAAACCTTAGTTTTAGAAGACGGTCCCGCTCCTGTAGATGAAATTTCTTTCATTGAGGGCAAAAGAATGAACGTAATCGGCATTCAACTGCATATTGGCCGCAACCGTATTGTTCGCCGCATATTCGAACATTTGGGATATGATGTAAAAAAGCTGGACAGAACCCGCTATGCAATGCTTACAAAGAAAAACCTTCCTGTAGGACGTTGCAGACAACTTACGGCGGGGGAAGTGAATGTACTCAAATATCTTATGAAAAAACCGGAATAATTATTTTCAGGCCTCAGCAGCAATCAAAACATTGTAAATATCATATTTTGCCGATTCTCTTGGAAGCTCCAACAGCGAAAGTATGTCTTCGTTACTATAAATTGCTTCCAGATCGTCCAATGTTTTATCCGTTCTGATTTCAATTTTACCTTCTAGAATTTGAGCGATGCGCCACTCGTAGGTTTTTTGTAATTTTTCCCAGATAAACTTATTTGCAGTGTTGCTGTCTTCGTCGGGCAGTAGCGCTGCAGCTTCTTCGAATGCATCATTATTAGCTGCCAGGAGTTGCGCTCTGCTGATAATAAAATAAGCACTTTTGGCCCAGGTTTCAGCTTCTGCGGCAAATTTAGAATATATGAGCAGTTGAATATCGTCCCTGTTTTTTATTTTCTTTTTGTATCGCTCAGTGCCGCTTATTTTAAGGTCAACAACTGCTTTTTCATTACCACGCTCCAAAATCAAATCGGCTTTTCCTTTCAGAAGCTGATTGCCCAATAATCCCTCAATTTGCTGTTCAGGACCAAGTATTTGCCAATTATTCCGTTGGATTGCACTCAAAAGTGCCCAACATGCTTGTTTCATCATATTTATAAAGGCTCTTCTTTCCGATTCCTGACCATACATCATCAAAACAGCAGCTTCCCGTTCAATTAGTTGTGGAATTAGTACCTCTAGAAAATCGAACAAGTCAGTTTTTTCCCAAACCTTATTTTTTGACTTAGTTTCATTAATGATTTTTTCGAATATGCTGTGCGCCAGATTGCCTTTCAGTGTCTCAGGTCTGACAATACTCAAAATAGATGATTTGTGTAAGCCAAGAACATATCTGAACACCCATTGGTATGGATAATAAATAAGACTTTCTAATCCGCTGAATGTTTCTGTATCGCGTGCTTTTAGCCTTTGTTTCTCGTTGTGTACATGCAAAAATGAAGCAGTATTTTTAGATGGAACTTTGTCTATGCTAATAAAATCAGGGCTTTTAAGCATTTTGTCCAATAGTTCTGTTTTATTTGCTTCGGGTTTAACGATTAACTTTTTCAGGCTTTTTCCGAAAGCAGCATGTAAATCGCCCCAAAGCGGATGTGGATTCACTGCTTTTCCATCTGCATGCTCCGGAATGATAAGTATTAGATTTTTACAGGTTTTTAATACTGCATTCTTCCTTTGCCAAAGCAATCTCCTGTTTTTTTGTTCAGTTTTTTCAGGAAAAATACCGATATTATTTAGGCTTTCATGTTCGGTTTTATACCAAAAATCGAAACCTGCATTCTGTCCATTGTCAATAAAATTCCACCAAAGGGTATAGTCAGTATTAGTAATAATTGCTGCCGGATGATAAACAAAGGGTAAATGGCCGCATTCTGTCTGTCGAAATATCATTTGAGTAGGCTCGTAAATGGCTTTGATAATTCTTTCCAGTTGTAGAAAACTCAACATTTTTTCATGATCAGGTAAAGCTTCCAAAACAAGGATTAGCCTACGGCACTGTTCCTGTAAAGCTATGTATGGTTTTTGTCTGGCATTCAGATGGGTAAGTTCTGTCTCTTTTTGTTCTGTTTTAGATTTAGCAGCACTGTTTTCCAGCCTTTCAATTTTATTGTTAAAATCTTCTATGATATCGAGTGCCCAAAGTCTGATGTATTCATAAATTTCAATTACATCCCTGACCGGCACCCTCGATTTTGAATCATATCTTTTGCGTTCGAACCAAAATTTATAGTCTTTTTCGGCTCTTCTTTTTTCACGCATCAGAAAATCTTTTTTCTCGGCAGCATCAATTTTCAAATCCAGATCATTAAAAAAATCGTTTTTCTTTGCAAACCATAAACTATTCATCATTCCCGGTTTTTCCGAAACTGCTGCTGCAAGTCGAAACGCAAGTCCTTTATTCAAAGGAATATTCGGTAGTGATAGAAATTCCAACAATTTATAAGGGTTGATAGGATTCCATAAGAAAACAGGTGCCAATTTTAAAATTTGCAAGGTCGGCCTCGAAAGCGATGCCGATAAAACACCAAAACTTGGAAGCCCCTCCTGAATCATTGCATTATCGAGTGTCCTGTTTTTATCGGGTAGAATACAGAGGGGCTTGAAATTATTATTTAAAGCAAATAGTTTTGCAAGGTAAGCAGCTGCAAAGCTATCTGAGCTGCTTTCTAATACGATAAGTGAGGCATCGCCCTTCGCATCGAATTTTGATTTTTTCGATGACTTTAATAAATTTTTAAAATTATTAAGATCGCTGTCATCCTCATTCAAGATTAGCTCATTTTCAGTAATTTTGGTGCCACTTGTACTGAGTTTAGAAAAAAGCCGCTTAATGTGAGGAGGTAAAAGTTCTAATGGTTCATTAAGACAGATTTCATCAATATCAGTTTTCCCGTAGATACTTTCCATCAATTTCTCGAACCTGTCGGCATAGGCTGCATAAAATGGATCTGGCAATTGTTTTAACATTTTTTCAATGCTGCAAAATGTCTCAACTCTTGTACTTAGGCTCTCGCTTTGTTCGAAATTAAAACCGGCAAGCTTCAATTCATCTCGCCTTTGTAGCAAAATTTCTGCTGTTGCGAGCGCATCGGCTTCAAATGAATTTGCAAAAAAAGCATATTTATTGTGGAGGAGATATTGCTGAAGCACCTGACGGTACTGCTCAATTCTTAAGAATTCAAGATTGTCTGGAGATCCTATTCCTGCTAATTTTTCCAGTAGGGTCAATAAAGAATGCTCATCGCAGCAGATAAATTCCTGATGATGTGAAGGGAATACTTGTTCTCCGATTTCAAGTCCAAATTTAATTACCATTGTCAGAATCCATAGAAAGTTGTTTAAATAGAATGCCCACTATCCAGGATAGCCATGTACGCTTGCTCTTCTGTTTCGCTTAAGGATTTTTTGATAATATTACCAAAAAAGCCGCCCGATTTTGTCGGGCGGCCTTATATAAATATTCAAATATTATCTGAGGAGATAAACCTGACTACGAATTGTTCTGATAGTAGGATCGCCCGGTATTCTGTAACTAAATACAAAGATGTAGAGATCTCTAGGTTGTGGAGCACCATTATAGTTGCCATCCCAACCGTTTACTGCCTGTTGTTGATTTTCTGCTTTGAATACAATCTGACCCCAACGGTTGATTACATAAAAATCGAGGATTTCGATGTTTGTGGTTGGATATGGGGTAGGGCGGAAGAAGTCGTTCAATCCATCACCATCTGGGGAGAAAGCCTCAGGTAGTCCGGTAAATTGAATTGTTTCGAGTACTAAGGTTACAGTGTCAACAACCTGACAGATTCCATTATTGGCTGTTACAACGAATACATATGTACCTTCAGTAAGCGCTCCATTTGAACCTGATTGGGCAGTATTGGTTGAAACCACATTTCCTGCAGGAGACCAAGTGTAAGTAACTCCATTTTGTGGGGTACCTACTCCGGCACTGAGCGGTGCTGTTTGACCAACAAACATTGAATCGAGTACGATACCTGGTACAGAACCAATAAATGCATCGAGCGTTGGAATAAAATAACTGACGCTATCTACAGATGTACAGCCTTCGCCGTCTGTCACGGTAACTGTATAGCTACCTGGACCAACATTGCTGATTTGAGCAGTAGTATCTCCATTGCTCCATTCATAGCTATAGGATGTTGCCCAACCACCACTTGGACTTGCAAGTAGTGTACCGCAATTCACCACAGAAGTATTTGCAAAGAATTGATTGGGCTGTAGAATTGTAGCTACCGGGTTAGCAACACAAGAGAGTGAACCATTAAATGTTACCGTAAGTGAATAAGTGCCTGCGCCCAATCCGCTGATGTTTTGGGTAGTAGCACCATTCGACCAAAGGAAGCTCACTGCACCACCACCAAAAGAAGCAGTATCTATGTTTATGAATCCTGTCTGATCGCCGAAGCAAACTCGTTCATCAATACTTGAAACGATGGCAGTAATACCTCCGCCGATAAGCGTGAACGAAGCTGTGTCAACACAACCGCCAACTCCAGTTACAGTAACATTGTACTGACCTGCTGCAAGACCGTTAACTGTTGAAGTTGTAGCGCCATTGCTCCAAAGATAATTGTATCCCAATGGGTCGCCATTCAAACTAAGGCTGATACTACCATTGCTTTGGTTACAGCTTGGGTTTACAGGGTTTGTATTGGTGATATCAATTTGAGCACCATTTACTGTAAATGTATCTACAAAAACACAACCTGAGGTATCGGTAACAGTTAATGAATAATTTCCTGCAAGTAAGTTTGTTACAGCTAATACATCGTTGGCAATGATAATATTACCTGGAGCCGCCCAAACATAAGAAAGTGAGTTAGGACTGCCGGGTATTGGATCGCCCGCCATACTCTGAACAGATAAGATCGTAGCAGAACCATTACCAGGGCAACTTGTAGAAGGGTTTACCACCAATGAAACAAAAGGAGCCTGGGCAAATGGACCAAAGACATTGATATTTCTGACAGTATCTCTGCAACCACTTGAATCTGTAACAATAGCAGTGTAAGATCCCAAAGACAAGCCTGTAGCTGTAATGCCTGTTTGAGCTGAAGGATCACTCCAGAGGTAGGTGTAAGGCGCTGTGCCACCTGTTTGCGTTACAGTTGCTGTTCCGTCAGATGTATTCCAGCAGGTAGTTAATTGAGTTCCTGCAACGCTGGCAATCAATTCATTAGGTTGAGCTACCAAAACAGTATCGGATACTGCACGACAGCCAAATGCATCGAATCCAACCACATAGTATGAACCTGCAATCAAACTGTCGAAAACTGTAGTTCCTGTAGTGCTGACCTGAGGTATTTGAATTTGATTGCCTGTTGCTGCATCGAAAAGTGTCATTGTATAATTAGGTCCAACATCTCCTTGAGTTGCAAGGAAGGTAATTGTACCGTTTCCACTTTGGAAACAACTCAAATCTGACGAAGCAGTTGAATTGATCTGCGTTGGATTTACACAAGGCTGCGTACAGCAAGTAAAGAGGGTTGCCGCATTTGTAGGGCAAAGTGAAGATGAACCACCTTCAGCTCTAACCTGAATCTGAATGCAATCGCCATCTCCTAAACCGGTAATAAGTAGACTATCGACTGATAATGGAACAGAGATAAAGGTTGCACCTGAGTCAATACTATATGCCCAACCTGTTGCACCGACAGAGCCACTCCATTCGAAAAGAATTTCAGTTGGATAGTTAACTGGGCTTCCGCAAGTTACTACAGGAGGAGTGATATTTGAACTTACAATAATTACTGCAGAATCTCTCAATACACAGTTTCCTTCAGAAATATCGACATAGTAAGTAATGTTTCCTGAAGGTGTCGCTATTGGATTTCTGATGGTATCATTGCTCAATAGTGTATTAGGAGTCCATTGGTAGCTGATAGGTTCGTTTAGTGTTGGACCGCAGAAAATCCAACCCTGATTGGTTGCTGTCCAACCTGTAGAGTTGCGGCCTGGTACAGTAATAGCGGCAGTACCTGTGGCATTTTCGATACCCATGGTAGCCAATTGACCAGTAGCATCGATATTGTTAATCTGAAGTTCCACACAGTTGGTACCTTCGTGTAAGATGATTTGTCCGTTTGCAGTTTGAGTGGTTGAACCAAAGAAACAAACTGTGTTGAAACAGACAACAAGCTGACGATTTGGAGCAGTACCGGTAGTAAAGTATGAAATGTTACCACAAGTTGCAGGATTTAAATCTTCCCAAACTAAGGCAATCAAATTATTAGGTTGTAGGTTATTTGGTAATACTTGACCAGAGCAACAGCCATTACCAGATGCAGGATTGAAGGTTATAAAACCATTCGACGAAGCATAAAAAGTGTTGTAAGTATTGCCAAAGAATGTGAATGGGAATCCAATTGGTAATGCCCCACTCAAAATGTCATCCGAGTTAGCGCCAGTAGGTGTTCCTGATGCACAGTTTCTTGGGTTATGCGGAATGCTGTTTAATACATAGGCATTGGCAACTGGCGGGAAGAAAAATGAATCGGATAAAACGGCATTCAACTGTACCGTTTCACCTGGGCAGATTGTATCAATCGCAGGTGTTGCAATAGCTGAGCCAGGATTGAAGAAAACCTCAACAGTATCTCTACCTACACAAACACCATATTGGTATTGAACAATATAAGAAGCTGAATCGCCAGGTGAGCCAGCAACCTGTCCGAGTGGATTACGTATTGTAGTACTCGATAAGTCATTTACCCTTGTAGTAGGAATACCCGACCAAGAGTATACACCATTGGTAAGGTTGACACCAGGACCTGAAACAGTAGTGTTGAACTGAATAGCATTTGCCTGACCGTTCTGACAAAGTGTTGAATCACTTGCAGAAACCTGTAAGCTGAGTGGTAGGTTAACAAGACTGATGACAACTGTATCGGACGTGGTACATGAAGCGCCTGTAACCGGGTCAGGTGTAGTGATAAACTGTACAGCTACTCTAACAAAATCTCCAGCTACAGTATTTCCGGGGATACTTAGCGTTGGATTAGCAATGAGCGGGTTACTTATAGTTGATGGGGGGCCGGATATCTGTACCCAATTATAAGATCCGGGCACGGTTGCATTCGAGGTTGAAAATGTTTGCGCTCCAAGTTGAATTGTTTGAGCAATGCCCGCACAAACAGCTGTATCGGATGCAACAATATTTACACCCGGAATAATCACATTAAATCCAAGATAAGTTGGCAATGGAATAGGGCAAGCGTTATCGGTAATAACAATGGTAAAACCATTAACACCAAGTGGAGCATCGCAAGTGCGGATACGTATATATAAATCGAGTGTATCCCTTCGTGTTGGAATAGGATACTGAGGGAATAAAATCACATTACCTGGACCGAATACGGTACCGATATTTGATTGAATAGGGTCGAGTGTAAGCGTGTCACCGTCGGGATCGCTAGCGTGTATTACAAAATCAAGGTCGGTACACTGGCATACAACAAAGGTTCTCGTTGCCGGGTCGAAAGTACCACCTGCACTCACTGTTGGAGAAGAACCTGATACTGCCTGATTTGAGCAGTTTGCTAATACTACCACTTGGATATCACGCATGGTTACACCAATTGTATCTCCATTTCTAATTTCATACACTCTGACTGCAGCAACAGAGGTTTGAGGCCCACTTGGAGTAAAGGTCATTTGGCCTGTGTTGTTACTGAACACCATCCCCGCAGCAGGAGTGGTAAAAAATGGCTGAGCAGCTGTAGCGCCACCTGTGAAGGTGTAGAAAGTGGTATTGCTGGTCTCCATTGGGCTTATCATATTATAGATAAGTGTGTCCCCATCTATGTCAATCGCACCATGATTGAAAGAGAATTGTTGTCCTGCACATATATAAGGTGTAGGAAGTGCTGTGAATCTTGCAGAATTGTTACAGATACCGTTGGTGTTGTTTATCCTTGTTTCGATATACATACTATTGGCAACACCATTGGTAATGTTTCCATTTCGACAACAGGTAGTCCAACTTATTGTCCACATGTCGCAGGCAGCAGGCAATGTAATAATTCCGGTATACTCATAAACCTGTGTACCTTGAATCGGACGGCCAGTACCGGCGCAAGTCGTTTGAGGTAACTGAGCAGGGCAAACGGGTGTAATTTCAACACCAAAACGGGCACCGGGTTGCAATGTTACGTTGAATGAATTTCCACAACCCGCAGGTGCAGTAACATTAACAAAAAGGCTGGCATCCATAGAGATACCTGCGCAGTCGCGATAAAGCGCAAAGGTAACACGGTATTGATTATTGCCAAGGCAAGTGTAGTAAGCGTCGCCACCTACAATGTGAGAGGCCTTGGCAGACTGAATACCCAAAATTAACATAAGGGGCATTAGTAATGCCCATGCTGCACGCCTGTTAAATTGCAACAAATTTCTGTGTAACATATTGAATTTCAAGGTTGTAAGTATTAAGTATGTAAATAATAAGCTTGTTTTGATTTAAATATTGAGGCTAAAATATTGAATTTCTTTTCATTTTCCTAATTAAGTTTTAAAAACTATCAAAAAATACATCTTTATATTTTTAACGATCTGTTAATGTGAATAAAAGTAAAACTATGTTTATTGGCAAATCGCTGCCTTGAAAACTACCGGATTGAATTTAAATTAGCTCAATTATGTATTTGTTTTTAAACAAAACTTTAAATTGCAGTCAATTTTTTATAACCAGGTCATTTTACTTAAACAAATGATAGACTTTTTTAAATTCATCATCAATTTCTATATTGAGCGATTTGAGTGGCAATTGCTACTTATGCCAATTATAGCCGGAATAATAGGGTGGGGTACAAATGTACTTGCGCTTAAAATGACATTTTATCCAATCGAGTATGTTGGTATCAAATGGAAGGGTTATCGTATCTTTGGTTGGCAGGGAATAGTTCCTGAAAAAGCGGGTAAAATGGCCTCGAGGTCAGTTGATATGATCACCAACAATCTCATAGATATCGAAGAGCAATTTGCAAAAATAAATCCCAAAGTAGTTGCAAAAGAGATGGAACCCCGTATGTTGGGGCTTACCAGACAAATATTCGAAGAAGCTATTTCTCAGGAAGTTCCTATGTGGAAATTACTATCTGCAAAACAGAAAGACCTTATTTTTCAAAGGGCCGTGAAGGAAATTCCAAAAGTGACCGAAGAAATCATGGAGGAGGTAAAAAGTAATATTACCGATATTTTTAACTTAAAGAAAATGGCTGTCGATCAGCTTTTGCAAAATAAAAGTTTGCTCAATAAAATATTTTTAGAAGTCGGACACAAAGAATTTAAGTTCATTGAATATTCAGGTTTTTATTTTGGAGCTCTATTTGGTATTTTACAAACAATTGTTTGGGTGCCGTTTCCAATTTGGTGGACCCTGCCATTGAGTGGCCTTGTTGTGGGATATCTTACAAACTGGCTTGCCTTAAATCTCATATTCAATCCGGTTGAGCCAAAATATTTCCTTGGCTTAAAAATGCAGGGTCTATTTATTCAAAGACAAAAAGAAGTATCGAGAGGTTATGCAAAGATTATTGCCGAGAATGTAATGACAATGCCAAAAATATTCGATGCGATTTTTTATGGACCTACCTCAGATAAATTAGTAAAAATTATAGAAAAACATGTGAATGAGGGTATTGATAATAGCGCTGGTTACTCCAGCGCACTGATAAGGCTAACTTCAGGTTCGGCAAGTTACGACAGAGTTAAGAATATTGCGTGCCGTCGACTCGTTGAAGAAATTCCCGAACACATACACCTGGCATTTGATTATGCAAAACAGGCGCTCGATGTTGAGCACACCCTCAACGAAAAAATGTCGGAACTTCCACCCGAAGAATTCGTAGGTTTTTTGAGACCCGTTTTCCAGGAAGATGAATGGAAACTGATTCTCGTAGGCGCTATTCTGGGAATGATTGCAGGTTTCATACAGATACCAATCACATAATTCCAACCTTCTTATAATTTTATACGTCTTATTTTTAGTTTTAAATTAAACACATTGTCTTTTAACAAGACTTGCTTTAATCGTATTATGTCTGAAGAAAACTCTAATATTAGTGATCAGGAATTGGTGAGTCATTGCATTCGCCACGAAAGAAGATATCAGGAAATTTTATACAGAACCTATGCCGATGAAATGTATAGTGTAGCTTTGATTTACAGCGATGACGATCAGGATGCATGCGATATAGTTCAGGAATCATTTATTAAAGTTTTTAAAAAAATAGAGACCTTCAAATTTGAATGTACACTCAAAAGCTGGATTCGTAAAATAATAGTTAATACAGCATTAGACCATTTTCGCAGAAAAAAGAGGGAAATGGAAAATGTGCAAAACTATGTGCAAAGTGTCGAACTTGAAGTCGATGAAATTTTACCAAGTATAAATGCAACAGAATTGCTAGGGATGTTGCAACTCCTGCCCAAAAAGGCAGCTATGGTCCTCAAGCTTTTTGCAATTGAAGGATATGGTCATAAAGAAATAGCCGATATGTTACAAATAACCGAGGGTACATCAAAATCTCAACTCAACAGAGCCAGATCTCTTCTCAAATCAATTATAATAGAATTTAATGGAGTTTCCTGATTCCAATAACGAACAATTTCACAAGCAGCTAAAAGAAAAATTAGATGCGTTCAGTGCTAAAGCGCCAGATGGACTTTGGAATGAAATTGCTTTTGATATGAATCAGCAGGAAAATGAGAAAAGAACGCCAATTGATGATCTAGTTAAATCGGCAGCAGAAAGAAAACGTACTGCTCCTGAATTTATCTGGTATGGTATCGAACAAAAGCTCAATCTCGACAAAGTTTGGGATGAGATGCAGCCACGTCTGAATAGATTGCGGACTAATTATCGAATCAAAAAAGCACTAAGTTACTTGTCGGCTGCAGCCATTTTATTATTATTTGTCAGAAACTGTGATTTTAACAGCATTAGTGATAATAATTCAGCTTTGACCGAAAATAACTTAAATTCAAAAGAAATAATACAAAAACAGGTCGATAAAAATCAGGGCCAACTTTCCCCAAATACTTTTATTCCTAATAAATTAGCTAAAAAATCCAATACCAATACGGTCTTTAATGCTGTTAAAATTGCCGCCACAAATGAGGCTAACAATTTTTTTAATAAAAACAAATCCCAAGAAAGCATAGCCGTAATCGATTTACAACATTTAAAAAAATCACAGGAAAATAATGTTCGAAGCATCGTAGTATCAGAAATACCCCAAACTGATAATTTTATCAATAAAGCTCCCGATGTCATAGATGTTAAAAATTCTGAACTTGCGCTTTTATCGGAAAATGAACTTTCTGTAAAAACGGATCTTTTGTCAGATTACAAAAAGTCCAAAACTGCAAAGTATAGTATAGGTCTAATCTCAAGCCTGAGAACTACCATTTTTATTGATGATCAAAACTCAAGAAAGCTTAATCGGATAAGTACTGGAAATATCGATTTAGTGCCGAACCTGACTTTTAGCTATGCTGTACAAATCGGTGCTCAATTTGGCAAGCATGGCTTCGATGCGGAGTTTTGGTACAATAACAAAGTAGTTCAGGAGTACAGATATATTGTAGGGGGCAGAACGCACAGCGATTTGACAAAAATTGATTATTTGAAAATCAATCTCCTGTACCGTCCTCAATTATTTAGCTACGGAAAAAATAAAATTGTAGCCAATGCCGGTATATATATTTCTAACCTTAAAGGAGTTTCTTACAGTTCAACCCGCCACAATTTTAACAATATCAGTGCTGACCTCAACCTTTGGGAAAACGGATTGGTGCTGGGTCTGGGGCAGGAACACAGCCTTAGCAAGCAAATTGCCCTCGACTATGGATTCCGCAATGAGATAGGACTAAGCGGTATTTTTAAATCGGGTAAAAACAATATTCTGAATACAAAACTAATTGGCTTCATTGCCTATATGAGTCTTCGCTATAGGTTCTAAGAAAAAGGAGCAACACAATAATCTGTCGCTCCTTTGTTTTCATTATTTTCCTTTTTTCAATTCCTCAAGCTCTTTCTTCCTGGCATCAATTTGAATTTGAAGATCGTTCAGTTCCTGCTGTTTGATTTTCAGGCTTTCTTCTGATTTTTTGGTATCGTCTGCAATCTTCAATTTGATGGTCTGCAGTTCGATTGCCAAATTGTCTTTAGCTGCATTGGTTTCGTCCTGAATTCTTTTTAATTCAGCTGCAGAACTACGTTTTGCTTCTGAAATTTGGATAGCCCCTTTTTCTTTGGTATCAGCTATCTGATTGGAAATATCCTCTTTGCTAAGGGTTAATGAATCGTTTAATGCTTTTATTTTTAATTCATTGTCTTTTTTAGTCTTGGTAATTTCTTCGGCAGCTTTTTCCTTCATGGAAGCAACCTGATTGGCAGTTTCTTGTCTAGCTTTGAGGATTTTTTCATTTTCCTCATTTTTTACTTTTACAGCCATCATTCTGTTTTCTTCCAGTATCTTGGCTGCATCCTGCTTGCTTTTGGCTATTTCTTTAGCCATATTTTCTTTAACAAGCGCCAATTCATTAAGAGATTTTTCACGTTCTAAGGCAGCGTTTTCCTTATCCTTTCTGACGGCTTCGGCTAGAAGCTCCCTTGTTTTTGACTGTTCCTGCGCAGCATCCTGTTTCGATTTTGCAACAGCTGCAAGCGATTCCTGTTTAATTTTTGTCTCCTGTTCTTTAATTCTTGCTATTTCATTCAGTGCATTTTCCTGCGCTGCAAGAACATCAGCTGCTGCCTTTTCTTTCAAATCGGCCATCTGCTGTGCCGACATTTTATTAATTTCAGAGGATTTTTTTCGGGTCTCTTCAATCTTTTTGGCAGTTTCATCCTGTATTTCCTTAATTCTCTTTGCAGCCTCAGTTTGAGAAGCGGCTACTTCCTCTGCAAATTTTTGTTTTGCAGCCTCCGCATCTTTTATGGCAGCCTGAGCTTTCAAAACTGCTTCATCTTTTGCTTTAGCAATCTCATCTGTTGCCTTGGCTTTGGCACTTGCAACCTCTTCTGCAGATTTTTTCTGAATTTCGGATTCTTTAAGTTTAGCTTCCTGAATTTTTTCGGCTATTTCTTTTTGAATTTTTGCTAAATCTTCATTGGCTTTTTCTTTGGTCAGAGCCAAATCTTTCGAGATAGCTTCCTTCGTCAGTTCTGCATCCTGTCTGGCTTTTTTTACTTCCTCGCTCGAAAGTGCTTTTGAAGCTGACAACTCTTCGGCGCTGAGTTTTTTCTCTTTTTCGAGGCGATCTCTGTTTTCTGCAATTTGAGCATTTATTTTTGCGATCTCATCAGCTGCTTTTTTTCGCTCTGCAGCTATCTTCTTGTTGATGGAATCTTTTTCGACAGCAACAGATTTCAACTCATCACTAATCTGAGTATTTATTTTGATCACCGTAACATTAAGGCTGTCTTTCAGGCTACGTATTTTTAATTCAGCTTCTTTTTGAGTTTTTGCAATTTCGGCAACTGCTTTTTCTTTGTTAGCAGCAATCTCCTTCATGATATTGTCTGTGGTCAATTTCAAGGAATCTCTCATAGCTCCGAGCTTAATTTCGGTATCCTTCTTTGCTGCAGCAATATCCATAGCAGCTTTTTCTTTGGCAGCGGCAATCTGAGCTGCAATTTCCTCTTTTACTTTAAGCATTTTTTCAGCTTCCTCTTTTTGCAAAAGAATAGACTTACTTTTTGCTTCTTCAATAATTCTGGCAGTTTCCTCTCGGGTTTTGGCAATCTCAGCTGCAGCAGCTTCCTTGCTAGAAGATAGTTCATTGGAGGTTTTTTGACGCTCTAAAGCAGCATTTTCCTTATCTTTTCTAATGGATTCGGCCAATTGCTCGCGCGTTTTAGCCTGTTCTTCAGCAGCAGCTTGTTTTGCAGTTGCAATTGCCTCTTCCGACTCTTGTTTAGCTTTTGCTTCTTTTTCTTTTATTTCACGGATTTCTTTTATGGCCTTTTCTTTGGCAAGAATTACTTCCTGAGCGCTGATTTCCTTCGATTCGGACAATTCCTGTAGTGAAAGCTTATTGATCTCATCCGACTTTTTATTATTCTCATCAATCTCTTTGCTCGCCTGAGTCTTTATTTCCTCTATTCTTTTTTGGGCGTTTTCTTTTGAAATTCTGGTTTCTTCGGCCAGTTTCAGCTTAGCAGCCTCAGCATCTTTTAAAGCCTGCTGTGATTTTAGGTTTGCCTCCTGCTGCGCTTTGGCTATTTCGTCGCTGGCTTTCAAGCGAGCAGCAGTGATTTCTTCCAATGAGGCCTTTTTTACCTCGGCTTCTTTTTGTTTGGCTTCTTCTATTCTTTTGGTAATTTCAAGCTGTACTTTATCCAGTTCAACCTGAGCTTTGACTTTTGCCTGTTCTATGTCTTCAGCAATTTTCTTTTTTGCAGTTTCAGCTTCCTCTCTGGCTTTTTTTACTTCAACAGCTGTAAGTTCTTTGCCGGCAGAAATTTCTTTTACTGCTTTTTCTTTCGATGCAGCCAGTTCTTCGGCTGTCATTGTTTTTTCTTTAGCTGCATCCTCCTTGACTTTAATTACTGTCGCTTTGATGTTTGCAATTTCATCGGCAGCCTTTTTCTTTTCTTCACCTACTTGAGCAGCAATAAGTTCTCTTTCTTTAGCAGCTTTTTCGAGTGTTTCAGCAATTGATTTAGCACTGTTTTCTTTGGCTAATGTAATTTCATCCATCGATTTTTTCTTCGCCTCTGCCAATTCCACTTGGACAGCCAATTTTTCTTCAAGTGCTTTTTTTCTTATCTCAGCAATTTGAAGAGCGGTCTCTTCTCTGACCATTTTTATCTCTTCGGCAGCCGTTTGCTTACTTTTTACAACGTCTTCTGTGGTTAGATTTTTTTCTGTCTCAGCTTTTTTTCTGGCCTCAGCTATTTTTGAAGCAACCTCTTCCTGAATTTTTTTCATCTCAGCATCAGCATTTGATTTTAGGGCAGTAACTTCATTAGTGTATTGTACCTTAGAGAGTTCAAATTTATCCTTGGCCTCTTTGATGAGATTTGCAGCATTTTGCCTTGCTTCGTTGATTTTTTGAGCTTCATCAGCCTGGATTTTGGCTATATCGGCATCCGATTTTTGTTTTACTGACATCGCATCAATTCTGGCCTTTTCAGAAATATCTGTTGCATTTTTTTGTGCCTCTTTGATGGTTTCAGCAATTTTTTCTCTTGCCTTGGCTATTTCTTCATTTGCTTTCTGCCGATTTTGTGCTACATCAGCTGAGATATCGGCTTTTTCTTTAGCAGCGGCTTCTCTCGACAGAACTAGGTCGTCGTATATTTTTTGTCTTAAGTTCTTCACATCGCCGGCAATAGCAAGCTTCTCTTTTTCTGCATTTTCTCTTATTTTAACATTTTCTTCAGCTAAGGTCTTTTTTAATTCGGCGTTCTTTGATCTCAAGTCAATTAGTTCCTGGTTCAGGAGTGCTTTGTCTGCTTCGATTTTTTTTCTCAAATCGGCAAGTTCCTGCTGACTCATGTCATCGCAAGGCTTTTTCTGAGTGGTATTTTCAGGGTCTGTTTCCTGCGTTTTATTGGGCGTTACTGTTGTTTTATTTGCCTGTGGATTTGGTTTTAATCCAAGATCTAAATTGGTGTTTTTGATTTTTGCCGGATCGGTCACTCCATAAACGCAGCCTGCCATTTCTTTAAGTTCAGCAACTTTTAAAATAGAGCGTACATAAAGTCTGTTTTGAGCCATATTGACCACCCTGAATGAAACCATTCCCTTTGTTGCAAAAAGTTCCAGAACAGTAAAATTGAGCAATAGGGTATTCGTATTGGCTTCACGCGTTCTGAGGGTAGTTTTTTTATTTTCATTCATGAAATTAAGCACAAACTTTTCATTATCTTCTGTAACGAATTGAATTTTTGTGTTTTCCTTTTCGAATGGATGTATATCGGTGGAAGTGATTGTCATGTAAATTCCTGCATCGGTAACAAGAAAATAAATCTCATACTCATAGTCTAAGGTACTAGCAATGGTCAGTGGTTTGGACTCGGCGGACTGTTTGTCCTGCCTGGAAAACTTACTTGCGCAATTGACCTGTGCACTGAGCGGAAGCAGGATGAACAGCAGTAGAAATACTGAAATGAGTTGAAGTATTAATTTCATATTGCGATATTTTTATATTTTGATTTGGGGGTATATTAGACTAATGCATTCTGTCGCCTCTCGGCGTTAAATTTTTTAAAAGTGCTGTTTCGAATTCAAGGCAATCGAGCCATCTTTTTCGCGAAATTTCCTCATTGCTGTAGTTAGATGCCAGTTCGAGAAATAATTTGAAATGTCCGGCTTCGGATATCATAAACTGATGATAAAATTTTTGTAGGTTTTCATCGTTGATATTCAAAGAAAGTAATCTGAACCTTTCGCAGCTTCTTGCCTCTATCATGGCGCAGACTATGAGTCGGTCTAGTAATAAATCCCTGGCAGATACTCCTTTGCGTATAAATTGCTGCAATCCGTTTACGTATTCATCTTTTCGCTGTTTCCCAAGGCTAAGTTTACGTTTTTTCAATTCTTTCAGCACCATTCTGAAATGGCCCCATTCCTCAGTTACTATCGGAGCCAGTTCATCAACCAGTAATTCATGTTCAGGATATTTTTGAATCAGAGACATACAACTTGCTGCAGCTTTTTGCTCACAATATGCATGATCTGTCAGAATATCCTCAATACTCATCTCTGCCATCTCCACCCATCTTGGATCGGTAGCTAATTCTAATCCCAGCACTCTTTTGTTTTCTATCTCCATTTTAAAACTTAAATTATTTCAAAAACGTTAATAAAAATCATACCAAAGAAAAATTTATTGACGTAAAGATGTATTATTTTGTAAAAAAGTTGCGTTCAAGCTTTTTAAATTGTACAAATTCCAAATTTTAATTGCTTCGGCTGCTTCTTTTACGTCATGTACCCTCAATATTTTAGCGCCTTTTTCTAAACATAGCATGTGTAAGGCAGTAGAACCATTCAGGGCATTTTCCGGCTTGCATTCAAGTAAGCGACAAATCATTGATTTTCTTGATACACCAGCTAAAATTGGCAGTTCAAGCATTTTGAAATTATGCAAGCCTGCCAAAAGTTCATAATTGTTGTCTAAGGTCTTACCGAATCCAAAACCCGGGTCAAGTATAATGTCTTTAATGCCTTCTGTACGGAGTTGTTTAATTTTTTGTATAAAAAACCCGAGTAATTCAGTACAGATGTCGTCATAAATGGGTTTTTGTTGCATGTTTTTGGGAGTGCCCTGCATGTGCATGAGTACATAAGGCATTCCACAGGATGCAACAGTCTTAAATAAGTTATCATCTAAATTACCTGCAGAGATATCATTTATGATATGTGCACCTTCAAGATACACAGCTTTTACTATTTCAGAACGCCAGGTATCAATACTAATAATTATTTCAGGAAACTCTTTAACAATTGCTTTTAAGGGTGATATCAGCCGCTCCATTTCTTGTTCTGCTGAGATAAAATCTGCACCAGGTTTAGACGACATAGCCCCGATGTCGATAATGTCTGCACCTTCAGCCAGCATTTCGGCAACCCGTTTAAGTATATTTTTATCAGTCCAACGTCCACCGTCATAAAAGGAATCGGGCGTAAGATTTAGAATCGCCATTATTTTAGGCTTTTCCAAACTTAAAATTCTGCCGTTGCAGTTGATGTTGTGGTGTTGATTGAAAATCATAGCAGCTTTATATTTAGCCCTCGAAAACAAATATAATCAATTTGTTATTAAGTAGTCAAAAATAAGTATTTAAAAATAATTAAATTTATAAATCTAATTTCTTTTGAGCCATTTCTTTAATGTTGACTTATTTTGAAAATAACTTTTAAAACCATTTTCATGTACTTTTGTTTGTTCTAAAACAAAATGTTTTAAATTTGCGATCGGTTCAATAGGAACCTAATAAAAATTACCTGCTTTGTCAAAACAACTTATCAATATTGTATGGTTTAAAAGAGATTTGAGACTGCACGACCATGCAGCCTTGTGCAAAGCTATTGAGTCGGATAAGCCAATTTTACTAATATATATTTTTGAGCCTGAATTGATTGCAGACATTCATTACGATCTCCGACATTGGCGTTTTGTCTGGCAATCTCTCAAGGACATGCAGCAGGTAAAAAATTTGAATTTTACCTTATCTGTAATTCATCAGAACGCTTTGGATGCCTTTCGCCAGATTTTTAGATTTTTTAATGTCCATACCGTTTTCTCATACGAAGAAGTCGGCATCAGAAAAACATTTGACAGAGATCTTGAATTGAAAAAGCTTTTTAAATCGAAAGGAGTAATTTGGAATGAAAGTCCATACGCAGGTGTGCGAAGGGCGCTGAAAAACAGGGATGGGTGGGCAAAATACTGGCATACGCAGATGTATGCTACCGAGGATAAAGTACATTTGGGCAGGCTTAAGGAACTTGCTATAAGGCTTGGTGAAGACAATCAGCAGGCCTCGCAGGCAATTAAAGGCAAAACTATACCAAGAGAATTTATGGAACTTATGCCCGATGGTATGCAGAGTGGGGGAGCGCATCTTGCCTGGGAAAGGCTCGAAACTTTTTTGCAGTATCGCGCAGCAGGATATGGGAAAAATATTTCATCGCCCATAGGAGCAAGACATCATGGGAGCCGCCTCTCTGCACATCTTGCATGGGGCAACCTGAGTATGCGACAGGTTTTTCATTATTATCTCAATCACCTTAAAGAAAAAGAACCATCGGTACAGCGAGATTTGAACGCCATGGCATCGAGGCTACGCTGGCATTGTCATTTTATACAAAAATTTGAATCAGAAGATAGAATTGAATTTGAAAATCTCAATCCTGCATTCAATGTTTTGGATCAGGAATTCAATGAAGTTTTTTTTGAGGCCTGGAAAAATGGCAATACAGGCTTTCCATTGGTGGATGCAGCGATGCGTTGCCTAAGGGAAACTGGTTTTTTAAACTTCAGATCGAGGGCAATGGTCATGTCTTTTTGGTCGCACCTGCTTTGGCAGCCCTGGAAACCCGCTGCAGAATATCTGGCCGCTATGTTTCTCGATTTCGAACCTGGAATTCATTATGCACAGGTGCAAATGCAGGCAGGCGTGACGGGTATAAACACTATACGCATTTATAACCCCGCTAAGCAGTCAAAAGAGATAGATTCGAATGCTGAATTTATTTTGGAATGGGTGCCCGAACTCAGGGGACTTCCACTGAATTTTGTTCACGAGCCATGGACGCTTACGCCAATGGAACAACTTTTCTACGATCTACAACTTGGTATACACTATCCCAGTCCAATCATCGATTTAAAAAAGGCACATAGCAGAGCCAGAGATATTTTATGGGGAATAAAAGATGGGAAGGAAGCTCAAAAGTATAATAGAGCAATTCTTAAAAAACATGTTGAAGGTAAGGCTGTCAAAGAGCAGGATGAGTAACAGTTTTTTCCTTTTAGTTCCAATCAATAATAAAGTCTTCAAGGGAGCTTGCATTTTCGGCAATAAGTTCGAAACGCACAAAAAATGCTTCGTTCTTTTTTATTACTAAAAATGCGTCTTTGTAGGAAATATACATCGCAATGCCTAATCCAATCATGAATCCTGCCCATATTATCCAGATAGCCCCCAAACTACCCCAATGTTCGGCAAAGATTGAAAAAAAAGAACTCGCAATTGCCACCCCTGTAAGTGCAGCCATAAAATAAATTCTACCCTTTAGGTTTCTTCTGAATTCAATTTTTGCACCCTCTCCAAACAGTCGTTTTTTTATCTCATTATAGTTTTTGAGATTACGTTGGTAGGTTAGGTAGAGCTGCTCTATTTCTTGTTGTGTGAATGCTACTTTGAAAACCATTTTTTAGAAATTAGAAGTAAGAAGTTAGTCTCGTCTTTCGGACGAGAAGAAGTTAGAAGTAAGAAGTTAGTCTCGTCTTTCGGACGAGAAGAAGTAAGAAGTTAGAAGTTCCAAATACCAAATACCAAATACCATCTCGTTCTCCAAACGAGACCAATTACCAAACAACCAGCTGTAAGCAATAGACTCATCTTTCAATCTTTCCTCTTTTAAACATTTACCCCAAAAAGCCAACCTACTAAAGCTGTCAAACCCATTGCTAGACTGCCCCAAAAAACGACCCGTAAAATAGCTCTGTAAACATTCGAACCACCTGTCTTTGCTGCAATTCCACCCAAAAAGGAAAGAAATAGAATGGAAAGCGCATAAAGATAATATACAAGGTTGTTAATAGGTAGAAATAATACTCCTAAGAGCGGCATAACCCCACCAAAGATAAAGGCTGTTCCCGATGCTATTGCCGCCTGAATTGGTTTTGCCTGACTGATTTCATTGATACCCAATTCGTCTCTGACATGAGCGCCTAGCGCATCTGCTTCAGTAAGTTCTTTTGCTACCAAGAGTGCAGTCTCTTTTTTTAGTCCGCGTTTTACATAAATTTCGGCAAGTCGCTGAAGTTCTATTTCAGGCATTTCTGCCAATTCAACTTTTTCGCGTTCTATGTCTGATTTTTCAACATCAGTCTGTGAACTAACCGATACGTATTCTCCGGCTGCCATAGACAGCGCTCCCGCCACAAGTCCTGCAACTGTCGACAAAATGACCGGTTCTCTGGTGCTACTTGCTGCTGCTATACCTATCGCAATACTTGCTATGGAAATAATGCCGTCGTTTGCTCCCAGAACTGCTGCTCGTAGCCAATTGCTGCGGTGTATGTAGTGAGCATCGAGATAATTATTTGTTTCTGGCATGTTAAATTATGAAAAAAAACAGACATTTAAATTGTTAAATTATAGAATGATGAACATTCTAAAAGGCAAAATTATGCAAATAGTACTATCTTGGCAATGAGTATAGTCATTTAATGTAAATTATATCATTATTTTAGATGAAAAATTGTTTTTTTATATTGATAATCAATTTGTTGCCAGTATTTATTTTCGCTCAGGAAAATTTATTTGTCGAAATAGGTCCTATGCGGGGGCATTATACTGATACAACAGAATTACACTGGTTTCTGTTGTCTGAAAGCAATCAAAAAAAATTAGATCTGCCAAGTTTTGGATCAAAGTTGGAGGAATTTAAAAAAGCTCCTCATTATAAAGACATGTCTATTGAATTAGAATCGCTAACTGATTCGAGAAAAGTTGCAAGAGTTAAATTAACAAAAACTACCTCAAACACAAAAGATACGCTCACTTTTTTAACCGGCTCTTGTGCATTTCAATATCCATTTCCGCTTAACGCAGGTGGAAAAAGAAAAAGATTGAATCGAATTTTTACTACGATGGCTAAAGAAAAGGCCGATTTTATGGTTTGGACAGGTGATAATGTTTACTACCTTGCCGGGCAATGGAATTCTTATAAAGCGATGGTGAATGAAAACATCAGGACAAGACTTCGTACTCCTTATAAAGCTTTTCTTGAAAGTTGCGCACATTATGCCACCTGGGATGATCATGATTATGGCCCAAACGACAGCGATGGTCGTTTTAAATTGAAAGATACCTCACTCGCTGTCTTTAAAAAGTTTTGGGTTAACCCATACTACGGTACAAATGGCAATAATGGCGTTTTCTGTCATTTCAGCCAACAGGATTGTGATTTTTTTATCCTTGACTCTCGCTTTCATTGTGAGAAAAAAGGAGGATATATTAGACTTTTAGGCGATGTGCAAATGGATTGGCTCAAGGAAAAGTTGAAAGCTTCTAAAGCTAATTTTAAATTCATTTTTAGTGGAACTCAGTTTTTGCCAGTTGAACAACACGGAGAAACCTGGGGAAAATATACTATTGAAAATGGTGATTTTATGGAATTTCTTGAAAAAGAAAAAATAAATGGAGTCGTTCTGGTAAGTGGCGATCGTCACTACAGTGAACTCAACAAAAAAGAAAGAGAAGGCTCCTATCCGCTGTATGAATTTACTTGTTCCCCCCTTACCAGTTTTATGGACCCTTCCTATCCGAAAAATCAACCTTTGCGAGTAGAAAAAACAGATATAAGGGACCAAAATTATGGTAGAATAAAAATTTATAACGAAGGAAAAGAAAGAATTTGCCGCATAGAGGAATTCGACACCAAAGGTAAGTTAATCTGGAAATACGATATCAAATTATCTGAGTTGAAATAAATCAAGTAACAAGATTAAACCCCTGTCTTTTTTCAGGTCTAAGCAAAAAACTTTTCAAAATAATTGATTTATTTTTTCGAAAGTCATACATTTAGAGCAAATTAACAATCAGAAAAATAATCACATGAAAAAACTCCTAACTTTTTTGCTGTTTTTTGCTGTTCAGTTTACAACGAATGCACAAGCACCAACCTGGAGCGATCAGATAGCTTCTTTGGTGTATGAAAAATGCGGATATTGTCATCATTCAACAGGTTTAGCCCCGTTTTCTCTATTAACCTACAACGATGCTTTTTTACGCAGAAGCGCAATTCAATCCTATGTTGTAAGTAAACAAATGCCGCCATGGCCGCCAAACGACGCCTACCAAGACTATGCGCACAAACGCAGTATGACACAGGCTCAGATAAATCTAATAAATGATTGGGTAAATGACGGTGCTCCCGAGGGTAATGCAGCAAATACACCAACTCCGCCTTCATATAATCAGGGTGCTTTTCTGGCAAATCCCGATATGGTTCTCAGAGCTCCTGTATATGCAAGTAAGGCTACCGCTGGTCGCGATGATTATGTTTGTTTTTCTGTGCCAACAGGCCTCACAACTGGTAAAAAACTCAAAGCTATTGAAGTAATTCCTGGCAACCCCTCAATCGTTCATCACTGTTTGGTTTACAACGATGCTGCAGGTACATCGGTAACAGATACTACAGGCAACTGTGCTGGCCCTACTACCGGATTGATAGCAGGTTATGCACCGGGAGAATTTCCTACAATTTATCCAAATGGACAGAATGTAAAAATGGGTATACAGCTTGCAGCAGGGGCTAAACTGGTGCTTGCCATGCATTATCCGCAGGGTAGTACAGGAATGATCGACTCAACAAAAATTCATCTGTTCTTTTACGAAGATACGGTTACAAATATCAGAACAGTATTGGCCGACCCTATCTTGCAGGATTTTGGGTTCTGTATCAGTTCAAATACAGTCGATACCGTTTATGATGTCTTTCCCCCATCTTCGCCACTGCCTGTCGATATAACGATGTTGAGTGTTTTTCCGCATGCTCACCTGCTTGGAAAAGAGTTTTTGGTGTATGCGGTTAAAGCCAACGGAGATACAATTCCAATCATTCATGTTCCACAATGGAATTTCGAATGGCAGGGATTCTATCTCTTTAAAAATCCCTTAAAAATACCAGTTGGATCCAGGGTTTATGGTGGTGCAAGTTATGACAATACCATTAATAATCCTTTCAATCCAAATCAACCGCCTCAGAGTATCTGTGCTGGCTTGAATACGACTGATGAAATGTTCCTGGTTTATTTTCAATATCTTACTTACCAGGCCGGAGATGAACTTTTGGATCTGGACAGCCTCACTATGCCACCAAATCAAGGAACTCCTACTGCTGTCATAACCGAGGCTTCGGGGGAAAATTATTTATTGGCTTATCCCAATCCTTTCAATAAAAATCTGGTGCTGGATTATTATCTCGAAAATGAAACGGAGGTCAGTCTGATGGTCTTCGATATACAGGGTCGATTGGTTCGTACGCTCGGCAGTGGTCAAAACCAAAAAGGCAGACAATCAACTGTATGGGATGGCGCCGATAATTCTGGATCGCAACTTTCGAATGGATTATATTTGGTATATCTTAAAGCAGGCGATAAAATAAGTACTCAAAAAGTGATGTTGAACCGATAAAACATCAGCAAATATTTACAGAAAGCCGGCAATACTTGATAGGTACTGTCGGCTTTTGCTTATTTTTGTATGCTAATCTTCTAAAAACATGAGCGGTATTTATATACATATTCCTTTTTGCAAAAAAGCCTGTCACTATTGTAATTTTCATTTTTCAACTTCGCTTAGTCTGCGTAGGCCAATGCTTGATGCCATTTTAAAGGAGATTAAATTACGCGCAGCCTATCTTGAAGGAAAAACTGTTGAGACGGTTTATTTTGGTGGAGGAACGCCATCCTTACTGGAAACAGCTGAGCTTTTGGAAATTTGGCAGGCAATCGAAACTAATTTTGTTTTGGGCAATGATATGGAAATTACCCTAGAGGCAAATCCCGACGATCTAAGTTTTGAAAAATTGCAGGATTTTAAAAATTATACGCCTATAAACAGACTGAGTATTGGTGTCCAATCTTTTTTTAATGAAGATCTGGAATATATGAATCGTGCACATAATGCTTTAGAGGCTGCTTATTGTATTGAGCATGCCTTGAAGGTAGGGTTTGAACAACTGAGTATTGACCTCATTTACGGCACACCTACCATGAATGATGAAAACTGGATTCAAAACCTAAATAAAGCATTCGATTTTGGGGTGCAACATCTGTCGTCATACGCGCTTACTGTTGAACCAAAAACTGCCCTTCAGCAACTTATTGCAAAAGGGAAAACTCATGAAGTGAATGAGGAGCATACTGCCCGTCAGTTCGAAATTCTATTGGACAAAACCTCAGCTGCCGGATATGAGCAGTATGAAATTTCTAATTTTTGCCTGCCTCCTCATTATGCAAAGCATAACAGCTCCTATTGGAAGGGCGCGCATTATCTTGGTATCGGACCATCGGCCCATTCTTACAATAATTTGTCGAGACAATGGAATGTAGCTAATAATGCCAAATACATCGATGCAATAAAGATTGGAAAAATTCCTTCAGAAATTGAAATACTTACAAAAGCAGAGCAGTACAACGAGTTTATTATGATCTCCTTTAGAACTAAATGGGGTGCAAATCCAAAAAAAATTGAAGCGCAGTGGGGAACTGAACAAATGAACGAATTCCTGAGATTAGCAGATAGTTTTGTCAGTAAGGGTCAGATAAAGATTGAACAGGGTATATATACCCTTACAAACAGCGGAAAATTAATGGCAGACGGTATTATGGCGGAGTTTTTTATTTAATAGATTGTCAGATTGTCAGATTGTCAGATTATCAGATTATCAGATTATCAGATTATTAGATTGACCAAAGTCTAGTATCTAGTGTCTAAAGTCTATCGTCTAAAGTATGGTCTAAAGTCCTAATTCCCCTTCATCTCTTTCAATAATATCCAACGATCCTTGGTGAGCATTGCTGCGTAGGTATCTGTATTTTGACCAAGAATTGGGGCAGCCTCTTCGAGCAGGGCTCTAATGCTGTTGTGTGCATTTTTGGTGTCGCCTGACATTAGGAGCGAAAAGGCCTTGCCCGACCAGTTGTCGTAATAGAACATCAGGTTTTCCGGTTTGCTGTATTTTTTACCCATTTTGAGTCTGCCATCGTAAATTTCGATGCTTTTTTGATAACATATTTTAGCCTCGGCAGAATCGCCGCTAAGGTCAGAAAAAATACCAACTGCCTGCCATCCTTCGGCTAATTCGGGCTCCACTTTGAGTCGGCGACGCATAAGTTCCAATGCTTTCAGTGTGTCGTCCTTTTCCAAATAAACAGCAGAAAGGTTTGACATAGCCATGCCATAATCAGGGTCTAGTTTCAAGGCTTCTGTCAGCATCGAAAATGCCTGATTTGTAAGCTTTTGTCTTTCAAAATCGTCCAGTGTTGGGTCCTGTTGAGCTCTGACTTGAAGCACTGCGGCAGAATCGCTGAGCATCGAAGCTTTTTGATTTTTGGGTTTGTAAGCAGGCGGAGGTAGCCAGCCTTTATCTTTTTGCTGCGTTTTTTGATCGCTATTTCCGTTGCTTGTTTTATTGCAGGAGCTAATTAGTAAAATAAGTAAAGATGATATGATTAGACTTTTCATTGATTTTTTTTGCAAAATTAAACTATTTCTTTGATGAAATCGATATTCATTTGATACTATATAATCAAGAGGGATTTTGTATCAAAAGTAAAATGAATAATTTGGTTTACATGCTTCAATTTAATTCTAAAAACTTGTTTTTAATTTTGGGAATTAATCATAAAATGTTTGATATTGACAGATTTTCTTAATATTTTGTTGCCTAAATGTGTTCATTAAAAATTATGATAAAGTTTCTATATGTTAAGCGACTGGGGCATGGAATTTAATTATGAATACTTGAAGTTCATCAAATTTATGTTGCTCGCCATAGTAGATTCTACCTTTTTACAAATAAACTAAACCTATCATCATGCCACCTAAAATATCTACGAAGTAGAAAATCAACGGCAGCAAGAGTCTGTAAACTCTGGGAATAATAACCTAAATAAAACCAACAATGCTGAATCTAAAGGCTTTGTGGATAATACCCCCGAGGCAGCAAAGGCCAATGAACTCAAGGAACAGTTGAGTGCAAAAGGCCCTCAACAAATGAAGCAGGAGATGGCTGAAAGGGTAGCAGGCGAAAAAAACAGCTCCTTACAAGGTGGTTCCATGGGAGATAATATGATGCAAGGCTCATCGAAAACAAGAGAAGGTTTCTCAGGTGGTAGCGATTCGACAAGAAATCGCCCACCGCAAAACCCTTTATTAAAAGATGCATTGGGAAAACTTCCTCAAGGAATACAACCTATCGCACAACAAATGCTTCAAACGGTAAACGAAGAGCGTCGCCACTTGCTTGTGTCTCTTTTTTCAAGATAAATTGCAGCAAGATTGGTCATTGCCAAACCGTATTTCGGATCGAGCTTCTAGGCTTCATTAAGTAGTTTGTAAGCAATTTCTATCAGTTCCAATCTTCCAACGGGGTCTAATGTTGGATCTTGCATAGACCTTATTTGCAGCGCAGCAGCAGAGTCATTCAAAATTGATGCTTTAGCATTTGTTGGTCTATATTCTGTTTCTGGAAGCCAAGCGCCTGGTTTTAAAGTTTGTTTCTTTTCTTTTACTGAAGGGTTGTTGCAGCAGTACAAAAACAGTACTGCAATTATAGATAGTAAATATTTCATAGTATTAGTGTTAGCAAAATAAATCATTTTTAAAATAAGTTAAGCTACCTTTGATTTTTATTTGCTGAATGTTTAATCTTTAAAAAAGTAAAATGCATGTAAATTTGCTCCGCAAAAATAATTAAATTTTGACAAATTAGGCCTTAAATATTTGTAGTCTCAGCTTTATTTTATAATTTAGTCGCTATTGCAAGTTATAATTTTTGAAGTGTTATTTTAAATTTAAAGATTCAGTTCTTAAAATTTTTTAAAATGCAACCCAAATAAAATAAATTAAAAATCAACTAAAAACCATCAAATATGCCACCGGAAAAAATTGCACAAGATGATAATGAAAGGCAGCAAGAGTCTGTAAATTCAGGAAATGCCGGTAATACTTCCCCCGTTACAGTTAATAATGGTTTTGTGGACAATACCCCTGAAGCAGCAAATGCTAAAAATCTTAAAGAACAGTTGAGCGCAAAAGGTCCTCAGCAGATGAAGCAGCAAATGGCTGAAAATGTTCAAAATGGACAAGGTGGTTTAGAGCCTATTGCAGAGGAAAAACCGGAAACAGCTTTGGATTTATTGGCAGAATCTATGATGGAGCCTGGGTTCATAGAAGGTTTAAGTTCAGATCAAGTAATGGATATTTTAAAAAATAACTTTGGCTCAAGCTGGTTTAAAGCAAAGGATGTATTGCTTATGGACGAATGGGATACGTTTGATCCCGGTCATGAAAAAGGTAAGGCCCTCATGAACAGACTAATTCAGCTCCGAACCGAAACCTGGAAGCGCTTTGTTGACCAAACAATTGGTCAAATTGTTGGTACAGTAGAATCCCTAAAAGGAGTGAGCGAATTCGAAGGAATTGAGAACCCTGCAAAACTATCAGAAAATCTACAACTGGGTGATACGGCCGGATCTGATGCACTTACCGCAGATATAGACATTCCGCTTCAAGGAAAAAATACAGAAGTAGGTCTGAGTTTGCTCAATGTAGCTTTCTATAATAAATTTGGAGTTGAATCGGGAACATTGTTCGATATCAATCTTTATGCTTCCGACTGGATGTTTGGGGGAGATCAAGTTGCTGGAAAAAAAGGTGTTGTTACCTATAGCCCAAGAGAAGAAGAAGTACTAACTCCGGAGGGAATGGTATCGAAGGATGATCAAAACGAAATCTGGTCTATGGTGAAAATTCGTCGCAATATGGTCGATGATGTTGAATGGGCTGAATACAAATCGTCCATTCTTTTAGGAATAACAGATGATAAGGAGCAAGCGGATACGGCAAAAAAATGTGCCGTGGTTGAAAAAGAATTCGCAAAATTTGACGCTTCAGTCAAAGAACGAATTGAATTAATGTACGGAGCTACTTACGATGAAATGGATCATTACAGTCAAGAAGCTGCAACAACTACTTCATCGAATAGTCTTTATGAGGAAAAAGTATTGAAAGTTAAACAAATGCGCCTTCAAATAAAAGCATTAAGGGCACTTAAAGTAACTCCTGATGAAATAGAACCTATCATAATGGACATGCATAATACTGTTGCAGATGGATTGACTTATGCTAATGAAGTCTATGCTACTCAAGGCGCAGTTTTACATACTGTTTATGGTAAGCAGGGCGCTGTAAAAAAATTAGCTAAAATCAAAACAGGTGCTGAGAAAATAAATACCCAAATGGCTGGTGTGGAAGGACAAGACGAAGTTACAGGCGTAAAATATGATCTGCGAAAAGAAATGTATCTTCAATCTGCCAATGAAAATGTAGGTGATACACTGCATGCACTTAAACATTACAAAGAAAATGGCCCTTATGGGACTTATCGAGCCGGAAAATACCTCGATAGATTGGTCGAGGCAACGGTCTTTTTATTAGGTGAAGATGTTGCTAAAGAATTACCTAACTATAAAATATTGACAGAAATAGCGGAGCATGCAGTAAAAGAGAAAAAAGGTGATGATAAAGATCCTAAAAATAATGCCGGAAATGACCCTAAGCTGGTTACTGTTAAAGGCTCTTACTTTAAAGACAAAACAGAAAAAGACTTAGCCAAAATTAAAGCTATGACACTTGCTTTTGGTTCAGCAATGACTATTGCACATAAAAATCAAAAAACAGAAACAGAATAAGCAGGCCTTTGCCCAATAGTTTTAAAAATGACATTCGCTGTCTTAATAATTTAAAAAAAATATGTATAACTGGATTGAGCTTTTGAAATCGGATATTGATACCTTCAATACAAAAATTGAAGCATTTAAAGAATCTGAACGCACTATGTTAATAGGCCAAAATTTATCTGGTTTAGATTTGAGCCATGCTAAAATAAGACGTTGCGATTTGACTAATGCCAATTTATCCGATTGCAAGGTCGAGGGTTATCAACTTTCTACTTGCAGGCTTCAGGGAACCTTACTGGATAACATCAGCTTTGTAGATGAATATTGGCGTAAATCGATAGAGCATATACAATTACTTTGGAATGGTGCCTCAGAATGGAATCTTTTTCGGTCAAGCAATCAAGTGAGTTTGCTGAATAATGTTTATTTTTTATCGGCCAATTTCCAAGCATTTGATTTGAAAAATATCTCCTTTATTGGCGCAAATTTTAATCATGCAGTATTTAAAGCCACCGATCTTACCGATACCTGTTTCAGGAGCGGCTCCTTTTTTGAGGCCTCTTTTTTAGATTTAAAACTCATTCGTACCGAGCTAATCTCCAGTTCGCTTTCTGAATCTAAGTGGAATAATTCACAGTTAGCTTATGTAAATATGTCAAAAGCAAATTTAACAAAGGCGGTTTTTGAAAATGTAACTTTCGAGGAATCTAATCTGAATGATATAATTGCAACCGGAGCTGTATTCAAAAACTGTAAATTTTTTAAAACAATCTTTTTCGATGCGGATTTATCAGATTGCCAATTTGTAGGATGCAGTTTTTTGGAAACTGAATTGAGTAATACAAATAAAAAAGAGGGCTTGCTTGTGATATAATCCGTATTAGATATAGTGTTTATATGCCCAACTTTTAATGCTTTTAACTTAGCTTGGCATATTTATTGAAATGAACTTGAAATCTATAAACTGAATTAAAATTAAAACCATGTCAAAGAAAATTTTTATTACCCTAAGCTTTGCATTTTTTACATTTTTGGCTTTTGCGCAAAAAGGTAGCGGATTGACTACAACAGCTCCTGCATCTTCTCAAAAAATCGAAGCAAAGAATTTTGGACTTACATTGATGAGTGCCTATTTCAACAGAGACTGTAATTATGTTTATGGCAAACTCAGCAGTGAAATCACAGTTTTTGATGGTGGTGCTAAAGTTAATAAGTCTGAATTTTCTGCTTCGGATATCTGCAATGAAGTTTCAATAAGAACAGATATTACTGCAAATTACAATAGCTATCTCACTAATTATGAGCCAGAAGTTATGTCGGCAGCTGAATTCGGAACAAAATTTCCTGCGTATCAGGCTGTACTTCAATTAAGAGAAGGCGATTTTTATTTTGGTGGCAACAAACTCAAAACTGGTGGAACAGAACATTTCTTATCACACGATCATACAAGATTTGTTTTGAGAAGAACTGGTGTTAATGCTTTTCAGGTGATCAGCTTCTAATATTTTAAAAATTTAAAAGCCATCATAATCAAGAACTTATGATGGCTTTTTTTAAGCCTTTTTTATGAAAAATCTATTCGTTTTGTTGTTATCGATGTTTACATTCTCTGCATTTGCGCAGGTTTCAGATAAGGAAAAGGCCAAAGATTTTGGACTCAGTATTATCCAAAAATTTTATGATGGAAAATGCACAGATGTTTACGATTATCTATCTGATGTAGTTATTGCTTTTGAAGGCGGTATGCAGGTAAAAAAAATCATGTTCAATGCTGAAGATTTGTGTGAAGCCCGCATTTTTAATAGTGCTGACAATAATAACTTTACAAATTATCTGGCGAATTACAGCCCTGAAATTATGGATCATACTGAATTTGCCAATCGTTTCCCAAACTTTTATATAAAATTGGAACCTGGTGATTTTTATTTTAATGGCTGCAACAGAACCGGCAAAAAGGAACTTTTTGCATCGGGAGATATGGTTCGCTTCATCTTCAGAAAAACAGCTGATGGAAACTTTACGATAATTTCAAATTAGGCTTATCTGAACTCCAGATATTTATCGACTGCCTTTGCCTTTTTTAGCGTGTAAGCGTCTTTGAAATAATTCTGGTATAATTTCCAGGGCGCTTTCGATCCCTGTTTTGGCAAAACATCAGCCGCTCTTTTTACATATCCTGCATCGAAATCTAGCAAAGGCTCCGATTTGAACTCATTAGGGTCGAATTTCGGCAAGCAAACCGCATAGTTTTTTGCTTTCATGTAATTCAAAATACGGGTTACATAGTAACAGCTCAAGTCGCACTTTAAGGTCCATGAAGCATTGGTATAGCCAATTGCTACTGCAAAATTGGGTATTCCGCTAAACATGACGCCTTTGTAACAATGAATATCTTGGGGACTTGCCAATTTTCCATTTACGTGTATGGTCATTCCGCCCAGCAGTTGTAGTCTCAAACCTGTAGCTGTAATGATAATGTCGGCTTCGAGTTCAATTCCCGATTCCAATAAAATACCCTTCTCTGTAAATGTTTTAATGGTATCTGTCACAACATTGGCCTTGCCGCTTCGGATAGTTTTGAACAGATCGCCGTTTGGAACTACACAAAGTCTTTGATCCCATGGGCCATATTTTGGATCGAAATGCCGCATATCGAAGTCCTCATTTAACTGGGCCTTGGCTTTCTTTAGAATGTATTTTTTCATCATGTTTGGCCAGCGCTGACAGGCCTGATAAAACAATTGTCCGATTCGGATATTTTTCCATCGGATGAGTCGATAGGCTGTTTTTGCTGAAAATATCTTTTTTATTCTTTCCGCCAGTTTGTCTTTTCGGGGCAGCGACATGATATAAGTGGGGGAGCGCTGCAGCATGCTTACTTTTTCAGCCTTTTTCGAAAGCTCTGGAACAAGGGTTACTGCGGTGGCACCGCTGCCGATTACTACAATTTTTTTGCCTTCATAATTCAAGTCTTCGGGCCATTTTTGTGGATGAACACGAGTGCCTTTAAAATTTTCTATTCCCGGAAATTCGGGTTCATAACCTTTGTTATAATCGTAGTAGCCACTGCAGCTGAAAATAAAATTACTCTGAATCGTTTTTTGATGACTTTCACAGTCGATTGTCAGTGTCCAAATATTTGTTGCATCATCCCAACTGGCATCCAAAACCTTATGATTAAATAAGATTTTCTTGTCTATGCCAAATTTTGATGCAGTGTCTTTTATGTATTGAAGTATGGAAGGCCCGTCGGCTATAGATTTGGCATCGACCCATGGATTGAAGGAAAAACCAAGTGTGTACATATCAGAATCGGAGCGGATGCCCGGATATTTAAACAAATCCCAGGTGCCGCCCATATTTTCCCTTGCTTCTAAAATGGCGAATTTTTTATCTGGACATTTATCCATGATATGGTAGGCTGCGCCTATGCCCGAAAGGCCTGCGCCGATGATGATTAGATCGTATGTTTCAGTAGACATTTTACATTATTACAAGTCTATAAAAAATCAGAAGTTAGAAGGCTGAATTCAGAATATTAAAATTGAAAGTTAGAAGAGGGAATCGGATACTAAACTTTTGAAAGGAAATATCTCTGAAAGTCTATTCGTCTGAAGTCTCTTAGTCTAGCGTCTAAGTTTTTGATTTTTCATCACCAACCTGATTACATGATGAATTCCGCTTGGGAAAAGTCGGGCAATAATATCCTGAACCCTGCCGTCGCTGATAAAGATACGGCTTTTTTTCTTTAAGATGCCTTTTAGAATGATTTCGGCAGCTTTATCGGGTTTGGCGCCACGTCGCTGTAATAGTTCGTGAAATGCCCGGGTTTTTGCTCCTTGATAATCTGCATTCAGCGAAATGTTTGTAGCAACAGCACCCGGATGAACGGTATGTACGGTCAGATTTTTAATTTTTCTGATTTGATGTTCTACCCTGAGTGAATCGCTGAAACCACGAACAGCAAACTTGGTAGTGCAATAAGGCACCAGAAAGGGAGCCGCTAAAATCCCCTGTGTACTTGAAATATTGACAATGGCAGATTCGGGACGACTCAGCAGGCTTTGATAAAATGCTTTGGTACTGCGCACTACTCCCCAGTAATTGATATCTGTAATTTTTTCAAAATCAGCGTCGCTCAATTCTTCGTAGGCTCTGTCGCCCGTTGCAATTCCTGCATTATTGATCAGAATATCCACATGGCCGAATTCCCGTAGCACATTGTCCGCAAAGCGTTTGATGTCTTCTTTGTTTCCAATGTCGGCATATTCTCCATAAATCCTCACTGCAAAATCTTTGGTATCTTCCAATGTCTTTTCTACAGCTTTGATATCGCAGAAAGCTACATGAGCGCCCTCGCGTGCAAGTGTTTTTACGAGTGCATTCCCGATTCCATCGCCGCCTCCGCCAGTTACTACAGCTACTTTATCTTTGAAGTTTTTCATTTTATAAGTTCAGTTATTAGTCTTTGGCCAAAATAAAGATCAATTGCCTGCTCTTGTGTCAAATGTCTGTTTTTTATATCCCAAGCAATTCTTGAAATTAGTTTTACTGAGTTTTCGGCAATTGTCCTGTGAGGTTCATATTCAGGACGAATTAAAAATTCAATAAGCTCTTGAGGAGCATAGCCATTATTTCTTTCAATAATTCTTGCCTGTAAAAAACTAAAGGCATCTCCGCCATTGTAGCCTTCTTTCAATTCATCTTCCCAACGTTCATTGTCAGTCGCACCGACCGTAATTGAGCCATTGTCAAAGCTTATGTAGTTGATAATTAAATGGGTTACTGTCATTTTTTTAGGTTAACCTGCGTTGTCAAATGCTTTTTTTAACCAGTCCAAAACCTCGGCATCTATTTCCTCTGTTAAAGAGATGTTGATTCGGTGTGTACACATAGCATTTTTCGAAGCTTCCAATTTTCCTGTCGGTTCCTGACCTTTGAGATTTATGCCAATTTCGAAGCGTGTTTTTGTAGCAGGACCAAGCGTACAGAACTGTTTTTTGCGCCGCAGGCTGACATTTGAATTTTTTGGAGCAATTTCGAAAGTACCAAAATTTTCTATTTCCTTAATAAGCAGATCATAAATTGCTTTCAGGTTTTCTTTACCCTTATATTGTGTATTTATCAGGTCATCGCTATTTTCTGTTGATGCCGCATCTGAACCCTTTGATTTAAGTGCTACAAAATTTGCAAATCCATGAGTTAAGCCTTGCTTTTCTTTCAGGTATTTTAAAATTTCACCATGTTTTTGGAAATTTTCGGATTGAACAATTGTAATCCATTCTGCCAAAGTTTTACCGGTGTTTTTATGGAGATTATCTATCATGCTCTGAATAGCTTTATCAATATCCATGCTTTGTCGAATTTAATGTTTGTAAATGTCTTCAAATATAGCTGATTAAACCGTTAAAAAAGCAATCAAGTTCAAAAAAAAACCTTACCGAAATCATTCAGTAAGGTTTTAAAAGATAGTTATAATTTTTTATCGTTTCATCATCTGAATGGAATATGACTTTTTGTCATCGCTCAAATGCAGAATGTAAATTCCTGAAGGAATATCAAAGTTAAAGTTATGAGCTGTCTGCGGGTTGAGTTGAGCATAGCCGATGAGTGCCCCTTTTACATCTGTCAATCGGAAAGATGCATTTTCGCTAAGGTCTGATTGGCTAAGGTCAATTGTTAAATCATTGCCACTCCAGAATGTTCTGATTTCGGCATTTTCCAACTGATTGGTCGATGTTGGTGAAATAACAAAGATAACCTCGTTGCTTGTTACGGTGTCGCCAACTGCATTTACCGAACGGCAATGAACCATACGCAGGGTAGTGCCAGTGAAATTTGGAAGTAGGGTAGTGCCGGTTTCGGCAGGCGTAAATGGCACAAAAGGTGCGAAAATATTGGGTCTTGAATACCATTCCTGCGTTGCATTATGCGTAGTAGTAACCGTAAGCAAATTGCCATTTACTCCATCCTGTACAAATTGGGTGTCAACAGGTGTGACGCTGTTTTCAAACTGAATCACAGATAGGTTCTGCCCATTATCTGTACCAATGATTGCAGGGTTGGTAGAAACGACACGAATGCGGTAAGCATTGCCGCTCAATAGGTTGTTTGGAATTGTGGCTGTAATATTTGAAATGCTAGCGCCATTCAAAGTTCCGATATTGATTGGACTGGCAAAGCTGCCAAAAGCATCCGAAATTTGAGCAGTAAATACGTTGCCACTGTTGAAAACAGCATCGCTGCTAAAGTTTACAATGCTTGTAACATTGGCAGAGGGCGAAGTAAGAAAGGGACTTGAACTTGCAGAGTTGGTTGTGATACTATTGCCATTGGCAACAATAATTGTCACTTCATTTGATATAACTGCATCGCTGTACTGATTGGTCGATTCGCAAACAACAAAGAAAGTGCCCGGCGTATTAAATAGTGGAGTGTAGATTGCGCCTGTAACAGTTGGTCCAAAAGCAGTGTAAGGTCCACCAGAAACTGTGGCAAATTTCCAAACTCGGTTTGCATTTTGCGACTCAGTAACAAGTATAGATGTCCCTGTTTGATTTACCACAATATTTTGTGAGTTGTTGGGCGCAATACTGTTGTTGAATTGATCTACGCTGAGGTCGGCACCATTATCACTACCACTTGTAGCAGGATTCGATGCAATAACTCTAATGCGATAACCCGAACCAGCAGCTGTTGTGGATGGGATAGAAGCACTGATCGTCCCACTGTTGGTGGCGCTTAGTGTTCCGATATTTGTAGCCGAAGCAAAGCTGCCATTAGCATCTGAAAGTTGAGCGGTGAAAATGTTTCCGGTTACAAATGGCGCACTCACAGTATATGGTACATTTACAGCAGCATTTGGCGCAGAAGCACTTAATTCAAAAGGAGAACCATTTATGGTACCGGTGCTGATAGTGACCGAACCAACAGAAACCTGCACCTCATTACTAATTGCCTGAAGTCCGCTAATAGTACTTTCGCAAATTACAAAGTAGGTACCTGCAGATGCAAAATTTGGCGTATAAGTTGTTCCGGTCTGAGATGGTGCGAAATTGCTGTATGGTCCGCCACTCACTGTGGCAAATTTCCAAACGCGGGCAGTGCCTGCAGGCGTTTCGGTTACAGTTAATTGATTTCCATTTACACCCACAAGGATACTTTGGGCACTTGAAGGGCTGATTTCATTACCAACTACATTCACCGTAACTTCATTACTCAAAACTTGTAATGCACCCGGGTAATTTGATTGGCAAATAAGGAAATAAGTCCCTGCTGCAGCAAAATTAGGGGTATAAGTTGTACCTGTCTGTGCCGAAGTGAAACTGCTGTAAGGTCCACCAGAAACTGAGGCAAATTTCCATTCTCGGCTTGTTGAGGATACAGTTTCGTTAGCAGTCAACGGCGTGCCATTGGTATTAGTAGCGATGGTCTGACTATTGTTTGGAGTGACCGGATTGGCACAAAGGTTAATCGTGATGTCTGTTCCGTTGTTTGCTGAGCTGATAGCTGGATTCGACGAAACAATTCTGATTCGGTAGCCAGTTCCGCTTGCTGTTCCTGCTGGAATTGTGGCATTTATGGTTCCGTTTCCGGTTGAACTAAGTGTACCGATATTTACAGGGCTGGCGAAACTTCCGCTAGCATTCGAGAGTTGTGCTGTGAAAGTATTGCCGGCAGCATAAGTTCCAGTTGCAGTATAAGCTATACTAACATTAGTACCCTGTGTATTGGAAACATAATAGGGGCCGGCTGCTGTGATGCTACCCAAGGTGATGGTAGGATTATAAACAACCTGTATATCATCGAGCCATAAAATACTACCAACAATTGCTCCTCCCTGTACAGCACTGGATGTTCCAATAATCAGGGCATAACTTGGATTGTTTCCGCTCACATAATTGAAAGGCACAGAGAAACGTGTCCAGGTACTCACAGTTGATGTGGGTCCAAAAAAGGTTGCTGAACCAATTCT
Organism: Saprospira sp.; assembly: GCA_044379045.1. Taxonomy (GTDB): domain Bacteria; phylum Bacteroidota; class Bacteroidia; order Chitinophagales; family Saprospiraceae; genus Saprospira. The sequence goes on along the minus strand of JBIPOO010000007.1, from coordinate 2,030 downwards.
AGCAGCGGTAGAACTGGCATCGGCCGGACTGCGCACATTATAGCTATTGTCGTGCAAAACTGCTTCTATCTTTAGATAATCACCACTTACTGAGGTGTATCTGTAATAACCTACCAAACTATCGGGACGACCTGTGAAAGGAGCATTGAAGTTGGCATCGGTTCTAACTGTTTCGACATAGCCCTGATTTGGATTGGTACTTGGCGCCTGAATTCTCCCGGTGGTGACAGTTCCATTTACCGGAGTGCCAAGGTAGCTTCTAGTTTCCAATCTTACGCAATAAGTTCCATTGTAAGGATTAGTGGTTTCAGGAAAACAGGTTTGCGGTCCTAGATTGGCAAATCCACCGCCTGTTTTGTTTGAGTTCCAGTTGCTTGGTTCTGCATTTGAACCTGCAATATTTGTCCAGGTTTCATAACCGACATTCGGCAATTGAGTTTGCCCAAATAGCATAAGGCTCAACCCCATTAAGAGGGTTGAAAAAATAAGTTTCTTCATTTGTTGTAGCGTTTGTTCTAAAGCAATTATCCGTCAGTTTTTAGTCTGACTAAGATTTTCGAAAACAAAATTAGTATAAAATTTTTAAAAATGCCAATTTTAATTTTGGCTAAAAATTTAAAAAATTCTCAACTGTAGAGCCCAAGAGTGACTTTCTGAAGCCATAATAGATAGAAAAAGCGAGGTAGGGAGCAGGCTGCAGATTTTCGGGATTTTGGAAAGGTCTGTTATCTCTTCCTAAATCGAAACGGAAAGCACGGAAGGGCATATAGCCCCCTTCTATATAAAATTTGGTATTTCTTTTGGTTTTGATATTGATGGCAAGGCCGCTTCGGAATTGCCAACCGGAAACATAGTGTCTTTCGAATGCTCCAAGATTATTCCGATTTCCGAAGCCCCAACTATTGGAAGCAAAACCTGCCACAGCGTCGAATTTTAACCGTTTAGAAGGTTTCCATTCAAATCTGGTTTGTACCGGAAGGGTGATATTCCACCAAAATTTCTTTGCCAGCTTCAGATCAACACCGATGAAGGGAACGCCTATTACTGGCCATCTTTGACCTTCTGATGCGCTGACTGCAACACCATAATACCAGAAATAGGTTAGCTTATTGAAATTGACTATGCCAACAATGCCGTTTCCATATGGTTTAATGCCTTTGAGCGTTTTTAAATCCTCATTTGCACCCACATTGATACTGTAAAATAAAATGCGCAATTTTTTCAGTAGGTGAAGGCCTGTTATACCCGTTTGCACTCCGTAGGCCAATGAATTACTGTTAGAGAATGGACTTGTTTTTGGTGCAAGAGGTCTATAATTTAATATTGTCACCTGAGGTTTAAATGTCCAGAAAATCTGATAGGCCTTGATTTGCCCAATATTTTTAACATCTTTTAGAGATCGGATGCTGAATATTTTATTCCAGTTCATGTCAAGACCTAGTTTGCTTTTTACGGGGATAATCAGATTGCAATTTAGTCGGCCAATTGACCAGCTATCATTGTTTGTACTGTTATCAAAACTGTATTCTGCATTGGTAGTAAGACTTGGCTGAAAAAACTGATTCAAAATAAAGGATTGTCCACAGAGTCTGCTAAAGCTATGTAAGATAATGATTAAGAGCAGTAAGCGCATTGTGTTAGGTTTTTGATTACACTAAAATTAGCCAAAAAAAATTGTATCTGCAGATTTTATTGTAAATATTTATTAAAATTACCTAATTTTGAATTTCTTTGTAAATCCAAACATTTTTCATACAATCATACAGGGGAGACATCCTTTCATCTCGTCATGCTGACGAGACATTCTTTCATCTTTCATTTATATCAATATGAGCATTATAATTTCTTTACTGAATCATAAGGGCGGGGTAGGCAAAACTACTTCAGCTATTAACATTAGTGCGGCTTTGGTAAAACTAGGCAAAAAAGTAATGTTGGTCGATTTGGATCCTCAGGCAAATTTGACAGTTTCATTGGGTATTCCACGCCAAAAGGTTACGATTTATGAAAATATGCGCGGCGAGGCCGAA
>JBIPOO010000403.1:0-2927 GCA_044379045.1 Saprospira sp. | reverse complement strand
GAATGCCCGACCCATTTGCTGCATTCGTGCCTTGAGGGTTTCTCCCTCTATGAATTCCATCACATAATAGGCAGTTCCATTGGCCTCAAAAACCGATGAAACGGAAACTATATTTGGGTGACTGAATTCTGCTATTTTCTGCGCCTCTTTTTTAAAATTGTCAATAAAATAAGCCCAGGGAAAATCTCTTTTACTTTCTGTAATTGTCACGCTATCTCCTTGGCGAATATTCACCCCATCCACAAAAAGCTCTTTAATACAGACCTTTTTCTTCAGCTCAGTATCTAAGGCAAGATAAGTGATACCAAAGCCACCCTGTCCAAGGCTGTCAAGGATTTGATATCTGTGTTTGAGGAGGATGTTATTACTCAGCTTCATATTTTTTTGCTAGCCTTATAAAAGAATAAATCATTTCAACGGGAATCTGAAATTCATTATTCAAAATATTAAAGGAGTTTAAAATTGATGAATTATGAATATTTTCAAATGAATACATATATTTTTGTTTGTTGGATATCAAATACCAAACTGATTCAAATGTCCCAATATAAAATTCATTTTCTTTAATTTTAAAGCCAATAACAGCTATATCACTTTGCAAAAGTTCAACAGCATAATAATTATAAATATTTAATTTTGAGACATAGTCAAACCAGTATATCTCATATAATTCTTGATATACACTAAATTCATCAATAATATCTTCCTTGGTAAACGGATAATCTGAAAATGGATTTAAGATTTGATTTTTCATTTAGTAATAATTTAAAATTCTTATAAAGTTCAAATATAATGATTTAACAGGACTAACTTAGATAACTTAATTAACTTATAGTAATCATTGGCGACCCTGTTCATAAGTACAAAATGCACGTAGTGTTATTTTCAGGTCTTTTTTTAGAACATCAATTTCCAATTGCGTTTCGGCAGCAAGATAGGTAATGCCAAAGCCACCCTGCCCAATGCTGTCAAGGATTTGATATCTGTTAATAAGAATGGTGTTTGCTTGCAGTTTCATTTCATATTATTTTCAGGAATTTGCCTTTCTAGTAAAACTAGTACAGATTTGCTTATGATTTTATGGTTTCCTATTTTGAACTAGGGAACTAAGACAAGGCGAAAGCCCATATAGCGTCCCCTACGGAAAGTATCGCTATTAAGGCGGGTAGAAACTTGGCTTTCTTGCGGGTCGCTATTCCAACCACTGCCGCGCAAAAGACGACGACTGCCGTTAGCAGGTCCAGTAGGATTGTTCTGAGCTTGGGTGTTATATTCACCATACCAATCGCTGCACCATTCCCATACATTGCCGCTCATATCATATATCCCTAACTCATTTGGCTTTTTCCCACCCACCGAATGTGTTTTACTGCCACTTGTTCCATCGTACCAGGCCACTTCATCTAAAATATTAGAACCAGAATATTTGCTTTTATTGCTGTTATTGCCGCCGCGTGCTGCAAATTCCCATTCAGCTTCGGTAGGAAGGCGATATTTTTTTCCGCTTTTAGCCTCCAGCTTTTGTATAAATTCCTGAACATCATTCCAACTGACATTTTCCACAGGACAGTTTTCACAGGTATTAAAATATCCATTAAAATGAGAAGGATTCGACCCCATCACTGCTTTCCATTGTGCCTGAGTTACTTCATATTTTCCTATTTTATATGATGATAAAGTTACCTGATGTGGGGGTTTTTCATTATCTCCACAGTCAGATTGTTCTGAAGTACATCCCATAGTGAATGTACCACCAGCAACATCAACAACTTCGTAGAAATATTCTGAATTTGGTGATAAAGGTGCAACACTTCCCTCCCAAGGTTTAGTAATAAATAATTCAACCACAATTAAAGCTAAAGCTATAGCTGAAATTATTAGAACAAGATTGATTTCTTTCTTTCTAACAGGCTTTTGTTTTTCTTCTTCTTTCTTTAATAAGAGCGTCTTTTGTTCCTTTTCCTCTTTTACAGGATTTTCCTGTTTCCCTTTTGCCAGCATAGTCATTGCCGCTCTAAAGTCACCAATATGCTGAAACCTATCCTCCTCCTTCATTTCCATGGCCATCATCACAGCGCTTGAGAGTTGTTCACTCACCGCAGGATTGATTTGATGCGGCGCTGCAAGTTGCTCGCGGTAACGGTCGGTCGCGGCGATGGGTTTGTGGCCCGTTAGCAAAAAATAAAGGGTAGCGCCCAGGGCATAAATATCGGTAAAAGTGCCTCTTTTTGCGCGGTTGCTGTACTGCTCTATGGGAGCAAAGCCGGGGGTGAGCATAGCAGTTTGGGTGATAGTTTTACCTTCGGTAAATTCGCGGGCAGCGCCAAAGTCAATAAGCACTACCCTATTTTTGGCCGTAAGCAAAATGTTATCGGGTTTTAGGTCACGGTGCAACATGCCTACATTGTGTACCTCCTCAACTGCATCGAATAGCTGATGAATAAGGGGCAAGGCTTCAGTTTCTTTCATCGGACCATTTTCGGCAATATAATCTTTCAGGTTTTTTCCAGGAACGTATTCCATCACCAGGTAGGCCGTATTATTGGCCTCGAAAAATTCTATTACACGGACAATTCCAGGATTGCTAAACCTTGCAAGCTGTTTTGCCTCCTGTATAAAACGTTCTTTAAAATCGTTGAATGAAAATTCTTTTAGGTTCTGCGTCAGCACCGTCATATTCTGCCCGCGGGTACTATTACCCGAGATAAAAAGCTCTTTAATACAAACATCAATGTCTAATTGTGTATCGGCAGCAAGATAGGTGATGCCAAAGCCCCCTTGTCCAAGGACTTTTTTGATGCGGTATTTGTTGTTGAGGGGGAAGTTGAACGGGAGTGTGTGGTTGTCCATATTTTCAGGTTGTCAGATTATAGGATTGACAAATTAGTATCAAGTATCAGGTAGCAAGTATCAGGACTGATTATTTG